>JALSIL010000396.1 GCA_026990095.1 Lysobacterales bacterium | reverse complement strand
ACAATTAAATTAAATGGTATTTAATTTTGTAAAGTGGGCTTACCCATCATATGCGTAAAAGCATCGTCGACAATTTAATAGTTTATAGCGGTGGTGATGCCCATCTTACGGGTTTAATTTAGCTAATATAGCAATATGCTTAGCTGTTACTTACATGAAATTACAAATCGTGTTGAATTTAGGTGTTTAATTGGCAATCAGACTGACTTAGATTTATAATTTCCTGCTTTTAATTTAGTGTGGCATCAATTCCTAAAACAATATGAAAAACACAGCAATAATTCCCGTCATTACCGTTGATGGTCCTTCAGGTGTTGGTAAGGGCACAACGGCTTCATTATTGTCAAATTACCTAGGCTGGCATTTGTTGGACAGTGGTGCTATTTATCGCGCTTTGGCTTTGAAAGTGCTCAATACAGATGCAGAAATATCAGATGTAGCGACTTTGGTGGAACTTGCAAAGGGCTTGGATTTGAGTTTTGAATCGGTCATTGGTGAACCTACTTTAGTTTATCTGGATGGCGTACGTGTTAATCACGATTTGCGTACCGAATCTTGCGGAAATATTGCCTCAATTATTGCCGTTATTCCAGAGGTAAGAGCGGCATTATTACAGCGCCAAAAAGATTTTAGAGTTGCCCCCGGGCTTGTTGCTGATGGTCGAGATATGGGCACCGTTGTTTTCCAAGATGCACAAATAAAGTTCTATTTAACCGCAAGTGCAGGGGAAAGAGCAAAAAGACGCTTGAAACAGTTGAAAAATAAAGGGGTTGATGCTAATATCCGCGCTCTTGAAAAAGAGATAGGTGCTCGAGATGCCCGAGACAGTAATCGCAAGGCTTCTCCTTTGGTTCCGGCAGATGATGCCATTATCATTGATACCAGTAACTTAAGTATTGATGAGGTGTTTCAGTTTTGTAAAAACATTATTGAAAAAACAGGGCTAAAGAACGCATCTATTGCATAAATTTTTTAGTGGGGTGTTGAAATGGTTCAACATTCTTTTTTTAAACGAGTATCAACCTATATTGATACGGAAACATTTTAAACACAACTCTTTGTGTTTATAGAGCATATTTATATGAGCGAAAATTTTGAACAGCTGCTTGAAGACGATTTATCAGCAAAAAAACTAATTCCTGGAACTATCATCAAAGGTGTCGTGCTTGATATCGAAAATGGCTTTGCTATTGTTGATGCGGGTCTTAAATCTGAAGGTGTTATCTCACTGGACGAATTTAAAAACGATTCGGGTGATTTGGAATTAGAAATTGGTGATGAAGTCGATGTTGCCCTTGAGAAATACGAAAATGGTTACGGCCAAACAATTCTTTCTCGTGAAAAAGCCAAACGCATGTTGGTTTGGGAACAATTACAAGTAGCGCATGACAATGAAGCCATTGTTATGGGTAAAATTACAGGTAAAGTACGTGGTGGATTCACTGTTGACATGGATGGAGTAAGGGCTTTCTTACCAGGTTCATTGGTCGATGTACGCCCTGTTAGAGATCCTGCTTACTTAGAAGGAAAAGATTTAGAATTCAAAGTCATCAAATTAGACAAACGTCGTAACAATGTTGTTGTTTCACGCCGTGCTGTTGTTGAGACTGAATACTCTGAAGATCGTGATAAGTTACTAGAAACATTGGTTGATGGTGCTATCATTAAAGGTATCGTTAAAAACTTAACCGATTACGGTGCTTTCTTAGATTTAGGTGGAATTGATGGTTTACTGCATATTACTGATATGTCTTGGAAGCGTTTTAATCACCCATCAGAAGTTGTTGAAATTGGGCAAGAACTTGAAGTTCGTGTTCTTAAGTTCGATAAAGAGAAAACACGTGTATCCTTAGGTCTTAAGCAATTAGGTGAAGATCCATGGAAAGATATAGCTCGCAGACAGCCTGTTGGCTCTCGAATCTTTGGTCGTGTGACTAATATTACCGATTACGGTTGTTTTGTTGAAATTGAAGATGGAATCGAAGGGTTAGTGCACGTTTCTGAAATTGATTGGACTAACAAAAACATCAATCCAGCTAAAGTGGTACAACCAGGTGATGAAGTTGAAGTGGCTATTCTTGACATTGAAGAAGAGAAACGTCGCATTTCATTAGGCATGAAACAATGCCAACCTAATCCTTGGGATGCATTTGCTGCAACTCATGAGAAAGGTGATGTGGTTTCTGGTAAGATTAAATCAATTACTGATTTTGGTATATTTATCGGTCTTGATGGTGGAATTGATGGCTTGGTTCATTTATCTGATATTTCTTGGAATGAAGCGGATGACGTGGCTATTCGCAAGTACAAGAAAGGCGATACCGTTGAAGCGATGTTATTAGTTGTTGACTCTGAACGTGAACGTATTTCATTAGGCATCAAGCAATTAGCACAAGACCCATTTGGTTCTTTTGTTGCAGCTAATCCTAAAGGCAGTATTGTTAAAGGAATCATTAAAGAAGTTTCTGAAAAAGCGGCAATTGTTGAACTTGAAGAAGGCGTATTGGGTCAGATTAAAGCTCAAGACGTGGCTAAAGAAAGAACCGATGATGTCACAGCAGTGTTTAAAGAAGGCGATGAAGTTGAAGCTAAATTTGTCGGAATGGACAGACGCAGTAAGATGTTAACTCTTTCTATTAAAGCCAAAGAGTTTGATGAAATGAACAAAGTTCTTAAAGACTATAAAGATGCTAGCACGAGCACAACAAGTCTTGGTGACTTATTGAAAGAAAAAATGGATAAATAGTTATTCAAATTTTCGTCAGTTATATTATTTTTTACTAATTGAGGTTCAAGTAATTGAATCTGAAATAAAAAAAGCACCTAATTTCGATTAGGTGCTTTTCTTTTTTGTAAAACTGTTTATAATTAAATGATGAATAGCGTTACACGATCTGAACTCATCAATATCCTAAGTGCAAAATTATCCGACTCAGGCTTACTGAAATCGGATGTTTCTCTATCGGTAAAAGAACTCATTAACACCATGAGTACCGCCATATCAAATGGCGATAGAATTGAAATTAGAGGTTTTGGTAGCTTTACTCTACGTGAAAGAAAGCCCCGCATGGGTCGTAATCCAAAGACTGGCGAATCTGTTGCACTCGGTGTCAAATATGCACCACACTTCAAACCAGGTAAGGATCTTAAAGAAAGGGTAATGGACTCAATAAAAAAATAATTAAAGCTTCCTTGCTTTATTCGAATTAAAAATTATCTTAATTACTTATTTAATCCTTCAGTAGTATTATGGAATTGGATATTTGGAAAGCGTTCTTGGGTTAATTGCAGATTAACATAAGTTGGTGCGATATAAACCAAATGTCCATGGGCATCTTCGGCTAAATTAGCAACCGCTTTATTTTTAAAGTTTGCCAGTTCTTTCTCATCCTTGGCACTAATCCAGCGGGCGGTAGCAACATTGACATTCTCGAACAAAGTTTCTACGTTGTATTCGCGTTGCAATCGGTAGGCTACGACTTCAAATTGCAATACGCCAATAGCTCCCAAGATTAAATCATTGGACATGGTTGGTTTAAAAAACTGTGTAGCTCCTTCTTCAGATAATTGTGCAAGACCTTTTTGCAAGGCTTTGAGCTTTAAAGGATCTTTTAAACGTGCTCGACGAAATAGTTCTGGAGCAAAACTAGGAATACCAGTAAATTTTAATTCTTCTCCCATAGTAAAAGTGTCACCAATACTAATGGTTCCATGGTTATGAATGCCGATAATATCGCCCGTATAAGCGTGCTCTAAATGTTCTCTTTGTTCTGCAAGAAAGGTCAGGGCATTTGGTATTTTTAGCTCTTTTCCTGTTCGCACTTGTTTAACTTTCATGCCTTGAGTAAATTGACCTGAACATATTCGCATGAAGGCAATTCTATCACGGTGTTTAGGATCCATGTTAGCTTGGATTTTAAACACAAAACCCGTAAAATTTTGCTCGTCAGCTTCAACTATGCGTGTTTCGGTTGCATGAGGTTGTGGAGCTGGTGCGTGTTGTGCAAAGGCATCCAATAATGGCTCAACACCAAAATTATTAATAGCGGAACCAAAAAATACAGGAGTTAATTCACCACGTAAGTAAGCGGTTTTATCAAATTGGTGTGATGCTCCTTTTACCAGTTCAATTTCTTCTCTAAAATCCTCAGCTTCATCGCCTAAGGATTCGTCCAGTTTAGGATTGTCTAAACCTTGAATTATATCGGCTTTTTGTGTTTCGTAGTTTTTACCTGATTCGTATAATAAAACCGTGTCATCAATAAAGTGATAAACACCTTTCAAGCGTTTACCCATGCCAATGGGCCAGGTAATTGGTGCACATTTAATTTTTAAAATATCCTCAACTTCGTCCATTAATTCGATTGGGTCTCTTCCTTCTCTATCAAGTTTGTTGATAAAAGTAAAAATAGGAGTTGTTCTTAAGCGACAGACTTCCATTAATTTAATGGTTCGTTGTTCCACACCTTTGGCACAATCAATCACCATTAAGGCTGAATCAACAGCGGTAAGGGTTCGGTAGGTGTCTTCGGAAAAGTCAGCATGTCCTGGTGTATCAAGTAAGTTAATGGTGCAACCTTTGTAAGGAAATTGCATAATAGAGGAGGTCACAGAAATACCTCTTTCTTTTTCCATTTCCATCCAATCTGATGTTGCTCCTTTGGCTGTTTTATTTGACTTAACAGCTCCTGCAACATTTATCGCCCCTCCAAAGAGAAGAATTTTTTCAGTTATGGTGGTTTTACCAGCATCTGGGTGAGAGATGATGGCAAACGTCCGCCTGTTTTGCATTTGATGTTGCATTTCTGACATGTTTTAGTGTAAATTTAAAAGAGACGTACTTTATCACGATTTTGTTGTTAATGTATAATAGCTATTTGATATTTTTCAGATAACTGTGTTATATTTATTGACTTTATAATTTCTCGTTGTTTTATATGTTCAAAGTAATTCTATTGTGCTTATTAAGTGCCAATGCTTTTGCTCAATTAAAATTTGAGTTTCAAAATGTTTCTGTTATAAATAAAGGTTCAGCAGTTACTGATTTCACGCCACATGGAACTCAACCATTTTTAAATTTTCCAATAGGTTCAGCCAGTGCGTGCGGTGATTGTCATGGTGGTTTACCTGCTATTCCTGAAGATAACACTTATATGCCATATTCTACCTGGGCAGGCTCGATGATGGCAAATGCAACGCGTGATCCCTTGTTTTGGGCTGCTGTTGATATAGCCAACAATGATATCCCTGGCGTTGGTGACTTTTGTATTCGCTGTCACACACCTACAGGTTTTTACAGTGGTCATACAAAAGATGGAACAGGGAATATGAGCTATGCCAATGGCTGCGAATTAACTGGGACACTAACATCAATAGAATCAAAATTAAATGATTATCAAGGTATAACTTGTCATTTTTGTCATCGACAAGAAGCCAATGGCCCAACTGGTGAACCATTATTGTTACAAAACTCCAATGCTTGGGTCGATGATAATGTTTGTGATAACCCTAATAGCAGTAGCTTTGGCCCTTGTCGCAAAGGCCCATATGTACAACCGCTCAATGTCCCACATGAATGGGAGTATTCTGACTTTATCAAAAAAGGTGAGATTTGTGGTTCTTGCCATAATGTGTCTTCTCCTGAAATAACGACTAATGGAGTGACAACAATCGCGCGAACTTTGATTAATGAAAATGGAGTTGATACAGGTGTTGCTATGCCTATAGAGCAAACCTTTAATGAGTGGAAAGCCAGTAGCTTTGCTCAAGGTTTTTTTAGTAATAGTTTTGAAACAACACTCCCTCAATTAGATAGTATCAATACAACTTGTCAAGATTGTCATATGCCTCAAGCAACTGATCCAAATGCTCGGGCGTGTTCTTTTAATGCAGTTGGTGCAAGGGCTGGAAACCTTAAAACACACGAGTTTGCAGGTGGAAATAGTTGGATGCCAGAAGTTTTGAAAAACTTATATGGGAATGCATTAGATAATGGAAGCTTTAGTCGTTCAGATGCTTTTGATAGAACCATCGCATCTGCTTTGGATATGTTGCAAAACAAAAGTGCTTTATTGGAAGTATCAGTGGTTTCAAATACGGCAACTCAAGCCGTAATTAATGTGAAAATAACAAATTTAACTGGGCATAAATTACCAACGGGTTATCCTGAAGGGCGTAGAATGTGGATTAATGTTCAAGCTAAAGATGCAAATGGAAATTTGATTTTTGAAAGTGGGCACTATGATGCTACAACTGCTGTGTTAACTGAAAATAACACTAAAATCTATGAATCTTTACTGGGAATATGGAACCCCACATTAAGCATTTGTGAAATTGAACAAGGTGGCAGTAAAGTGTTTCACTTTGTTTTAAATAATTGTATTGCTAAAGACAATAGAATTCCTCCGTTAGGATTTGTTGGAGGGAATGATATAAGAATTAAACCGCGTGCTTACAGCTATCCAGTTAGAGCTGGCTTCCCTAATCAGTTGGTAAATTATGATGAAACTCAATATACTATTGCTATACCAACTGGTACAGTATTGCCTATTTCAATAACTGCTTCATTAAAATACCAAACAGTAAGTAAAGAGTATATTGATTTTCTTGATGCTGAAAGTACTGCAAATGCTATACCATCAGAAAACACTTTATGTAATCGTACTCAAAGTGTTGGGCCTGCCAATCAGTCTCGTTCATCATTTATGAAATCACAATGGCAGAATAATGGAAAATCTGCTCCAATTGACATGGTTAGTCAAACAATACAACTATAGGAAAAATAATGAAACAACTAGCTATTATACTTATTCTTGTCATGCTATTAGACTTTAGTGTGAATGCAAAGGAAATTAAAATTCGTCCCTTTAATGAAGCAGATTTACCACAAAATGCTCTATCTATAACCTATAAAAAAAATGGTCAAATTAAGGAGCTGGTCATGAGCCAATGGGTTGATAGAATTAAGACTAAAGATGGCATGGTTTATAGAAAATATCAACAAGGCTATAGTTATAAGAAGAAAAAAGGTTTCTTAAAGGTATTTAATCTTGAGGGAAAACTGTTAAATAAAAAATGGAGTAAAAAAATAGACGGCGGTATAACAAAAGAGGAATTGTTAATTGCCTATGATTTGTTTAAAAAGAATAAAGATGTTTATGAACACATGCAAAAAACAAATTTAGCAATCACTTTACATGGTGGTTTTAATTATGAAGATGAAAAAAAATGTAAGCCTGGTAATAGATGTGTTCATATTTTTGCATCGACTGCTGAAAATGCCATTTTAGCTCACTCTATAATTAGACTATCGGATGCTAAAGTAGTTTACCCCGAATACGATATGGAAAGTAATAGTAAGATAACACATGTTAAAGGCATGTAATAAAAACAAAGAGAATATAATATGAAAAACACAGTATTCATAACATTTATGTTGTACTCAACCCTATCCTTTGCAGGAACTCCCGCATGTACAGGGCCTGGAGAAGTTAAAGTTAGTTGGCCGACCAATGACCCAATTTGGGAGCTATGCTATCTAACTCCAAGCAATAGTTCCGCAGCTGATGGCTCAAGTTTGGAAATTAGAGATGCCTATTATAATGGCTTTTACGCTATTGAAAGAGCCCACATACCTATGCTTTTTGCAAACTATACCACTTCAACTTGTTATCGAGATTGGAAAAACACAAACTCAGAGTTTTTAAAAGCAGATAAAATTGAAAATCCAACAAGACCTGCCATTACCACATGTGACGTGTCAACAAGCCCCGATCAAGTTGTTTTCAACTGTCCATTTAAAGATTTGTCAACAGCAGATCCCAATGATACCGTTGGAAATGCTGCTGATTGTATGACAGGTGTTCAAGTTGAAAAGTATGCGGACAGAATGGTTTTAACCACAAATCATTCAGCAGCTTGGTACAAATACTCATCTCGATATACTTTTTACCTTGATGGTCGTGTTGTTCCTCGATTTGGGTTCGGTAATAGTAACGGAACAAACTCAGCCATAACGCATTGGCATCACGCTTATTGGCGTATAAATTTTGATATAGATGGGCCTGATAATGATGAAGTTTTCACTAATAATGACTTAATGACTACGGAATTTTTTGACTTTAGGAATCAAAGAAGAAATACGACATGGACAGTAAAAGATAGTGTTACAGGAAGAGGTTTTAGAGTAGAGGCGTCTCCAGAAGATTACTTGGTTAATGTTAATGAACCACCTCACAACCCCAGCAACTACCACAATACTGATGTGATGGTAACTAAATATAAATTAGTTCTTGGAGGTTCTCTTCCAGAGTACTCAGACACGCCAGGTCAAAATAATTTAGGAAATTGCAGTATGAATGAAAATGCATTAGTTAATGGTGAATCTATAGTGAATGAAGATGTGGTTTTTTGGTATCGTGCGGCGGTCAACGATATCGCTAATCAAGGCTTGGTTTGTAAGTTTGCAGGTCCTGTTTTTTATCCTGTAGGTGATTGGGAGCTTTCTCAATACAGTTTGTTATTTGAAAATGGATTTGAATAGTTTTATTGAGACCTTTGCATAACTATATGGCGAAAGAAAAAATAGAGAAAATTTGCCAGATTGAGTTAAAAATTGAAGGTAATAACCAGTTATTGGCGAGATTTTTAACGAAAAGCTGGTGAATTTAATCATTTTTTACTCGTCACTATAATTATGCAAAGGTCTCTTATTTTAAAAAAAAAGCCAAAGTTTAATTGTGGCTTTTTGTTATTCAGTTAGTCAACCAATAAACAATGATACCCCTGTCATTTCCTTTGGCACTTCAAGGTTAAGCATCTCCAATAGTGTCGGAGCAACATCGCTCAGTGATCCATTTCGCAGTTTAACCTTTCGTGGCCCATAATAAATACAGGGCACTGGGTTGGAGGTATGAGTTGTTAAAGGGTGATTATTGGCACTCATTTTTTCTATATTTCCATGGTCTGCAATAATGAGCGCTTCACCCTTGAGTTCTTTTAATGTTGATAGTATCTGGCTTAACGCAGAATCAATGTATTCAACTGCTTTGACTGCCGCTTTAAAGTTTCCTGTGTGTCCAACCATATCAGCATTTGCAATATTAAGTACAATTAAATCGTATTTATTTGACTGGATAATCTTTATTAACTGCTCTGTTAATTCTGGCAGTGACATCTGTGGTTTTAAATCATAAGTCGCAACATCACGAGGTGAGGGAATGAGGATTCTGTCTTCTTTATCAAACGGTTTTTCACGACCGTTGTTAAAAAAGAAAGTGACGTGGGCATATTTTTCTGTTTCTGCAATGCGTAATTGTTTGAAGCCTGCTTTTGATACGACTTCTCCTAAGGAATTTTTACAAACTTTGGGTTGGTAAATGATGTTGCATTTGTTTCTGAATTTAATGTCGTATTCAGTCATTATGGCCAATGAATTTAATCTTGGGATAGTCCAATTTAACTCTAAATCAAGCTGGTTTAAAAAACAGCTTGTTAATTGGCGCATTCTATCTCCACGGAAGTTAAACAAGAAAACTGAGTCATTGTCTTTGATGCACGTATCGATTGTGGCATCACTTTCAATTGTGCATGGTTTTATGTGTTCATCTGATAAACCATCGCGATAGGCGGAACTAAGGGCTTGCTTAACCGATGAAAACTCGGTGCCAATACATTGGGTATATAAATCCCATGCAATTTTTGTCCTATCCCATCGTTTATCTCTATCCATGGCATAAAAACGACCAATAACAGAGACGATGTTGACATTTTTCAGTGGTTCGATTTGCTTTTGAAGTTCATTAATTTGATCTTTGGCAGCAGTGACCGAAGTGTCTCGTCCATCGGTAATTGCATGAATAAAGATAGGTATATTAAATTTATTAAGTAACTGACATAAGTTTAATGCATGATTAATATGGCTATGGATACCTCCATCAGATAAGAGTCCGATAAGATGTATGGCTCGGCTATTGCTGCTTTGTTTTATAAAGTTTTTATAAGCTCTTTTTGATTGGAATGTTTTGTTTTTCATGTCATTGGTGATTTTAACCAATGATTGCTCAATAACTCGTCCAGTTCCAATGGTAATATGACCCACTTCAGAATTGCCCATTTGTCCATCTGGAATGCCTACAAAATTACCATCAGAGCGTAATTTTGAATGAGGGTAGTGTGAGTTCAACATATCTAAAGTCGGAGTTTTAGCCATATATATAGCATTTTCTTCGTTATTTTTACCCACTCCAAAACCATCTAAAATACACAAAAGCTTATTTTTATTCTGTTTCACTTTACAATCCAAAGGTTAAATTATGCAGGAATTATAGCATTTGCCTACAATGCGTGTATGAAAATTCCTACAGGCTCTTAAGAATTTTGACGATTTTATAATTTCAATAAAAGTTTACAATGGTTCACATTCTTAATTAACACTATTATGGGGACAAGATAATGGCTAAAAAAGAAGATTTACAAAAAAGGGTGCGGTACTTGCAACGACTATTAGTACAACTCTCATTTACGACAAAAAATGAAAGAACAGCACTTTATTTGAGTACTTTGAAATCATTAAAAGATGTTCAAGCTCAACTAATTAATCTAAAACAAGTAAATAGGGTATGCCATCATGAAAGATGAATTGAATGAATTGCTCAATGAAATTGAACAAATTATTACTAAAATTGCAGCCTTTGACAAAGAGGAAATTAGGTTTTCCTATAAAGAAAGAAATGACTTAACCCGGTTATTTCATCATAAAATCAATCAAGTAAAAGCACTAAAAAGAAGAGGTTTGATGAGTTTAGCAAGTTAGCTGCATGTCATACAGCTACCATAAAATGGTAGCTGTGAACCCTATCAGAGTTGAGGTTTAGCTAGTTGTTACACCTTGTTTAAGGAGGTATTCTTGGTAAGTACCACGATGGTCGTGCACTTTACCTTCTTCAATTTCAATAATTCGTGTCGCAATTGAGGAAACAAATTGCCTATCATGCGAAACAAAGATTAATGTGCCTTCGTAGTTTTCTAAAGCCAAGTTTAATGACTCGATAGATTCCATATCCAAGTGATTGGTTGGCTCATCCATAAACAAGATATTGGGTTTTTGTAGCATAATTTTACCAAACATCATGCGTCCTTTTTCTCCACCAGATAAAACATTAAGCTTTTTGCGTGAATCTTCTTTTGAAAACAATAAACGTCCCATTACACTGCGTACAGCCTGTTCATCATCTTCTGGCTTTTTCCACTGCATCATCCAATCAAAGGCAGTGGTATTTTCAACAAATTCCGCCATATTATCTTGCTTGAAGTAAGCGACTTCTGCATTTTCAGACCACTTAACTGAGCCACTATCTGGCTTAATGGTTTCTGTCATGCAGTTGAGTAAGGTTGTTTTACCAATGCCGTTTGCACCGATTATGGCAAGTCTTTCGCCAACCTCAAGGGTGAATGACAGGTCTTCGAATAAATTTTTGCCATCAAATCCTTTTGTCATGTCTTTTATACTGATGGCATTCCTGAATAATTTCTTCTCTTGCTCAAAAACTATATAAGGATTAACACGCGAGGATGGTTTAATGTGATGCAGTTGAATTTTATCCAGTTGTTTTTGCCTTGACGTGGCTTGCTTGGCTTTTGACGCATTGGCTGAAAACCGGCTAACGAATTGTTTTAATTCGGAAATCTGAGCTTTCATCTTCGCATTTTCATTTTGTAAGCGTTCACGCGATTGCGTAGCAGCGGTCATGTATTCGTCATAATTACCAGGGAATAAACGCAAGGTGTTGTAATCCAAATCAACCATGTGAGTACACACTGAATTAAGGAAATGCCTATCGTGAGAAATAATAATCATGGTGGCTTTTCTAGCATTTAGTGTATCTTCCAGCCAGCGAATGGTATTGATGTCCAGATTGTTGGTTGGTTCATCAAGTAATAAATAATCAGGTTCTCCAAAAAGTGCTTGTGCTAAAAGCACCCGTAATTTCCAACCTGGAGCCACTTCGCTCATAGGTCCATAGTGCTGTTCTTCAGGAATTTCCAAACCCATCAATAATTCACCAGCACGAGCCTCGGCAGAATAGCCGTCCATTTCAGCAAATTCTGTTTCTAAATCGGCAACTCTAATTCCGTCTTCATCGGACATTTCGGTTTGGTTATAAATTTTGTCACGGGCTTCTTTAACCGCCCAAAGCTTTTTATCACCCATAATGACTGTATCCAATACGGAATACTCTTCAAAAGCGTATTGATCCTGCCCTAAAATCCCAAGTTTTTCATGCTCGCCATAGGAAACAGTGCCATTAGTTGGCTTTAATTCTCCTGTGATGATTTTCATGAAAGTGGATTTTCCCGATCCGTTGGCTCCGATTAAACCATAGCGATTGCCATTGCCAAATTTCATGGAAATGTTTTCAAAAAGAGGTTTTGAACCGAATTGTATACCGATATTTGCAGTAACTATCATAATTATGTCTTTGTGGTGTTGCGTAAAAAGGTCGCGATTATACCTTTTGTTGTGCTTAAATTGAATGGATAAGATTCATTTACCCTTAATTTTATAACTAATGATTAAATAGAGACCATTAAGCTTACAGAAGTAAGTACAGTAATGGTCACTAATATTAATTTTATCCGTTAAGTTTTGATTGGAAATCGTGATAAGTACCAAAAATATAAGACTGGTATCAATATCAAGGTCAAAGCAGTTGATACCAGTATACCACTTATTAATGATACAGCTAATCCGTTAAATATAGGATCATCTAAGATAAAGAAGGCTCCCATCATGGCAGCAACACCCGTAAGAATAATGGGTTTAGCACGAACTTTAGCTGAGTTGATGACTGCCTCGCGTAAAGCAGTACCAGCGGTGACTTGCATTTTGATGAAGTCCACCAATAGAATAGAGTTTCTGACAATAATACCAGCCAAAGCAATCATACCAATCATTGATGTTGCGGTAAATTGAGCACCAGCAATCCAGTGACCAGGCATTACGCCAATGATTGTTAAGGGAATGGGAGCCATGATAATCAAGGGCACAAAGTAGGAGCTAAATTGAGCAACAATAAGCAAATAAATTAATATCAGACCTATGCCATAAGCTATGCCCATGTCTCGAAATGTTTCGTAAGTAATCTGCCATTCTCCATCCCATTTTAAGCTGGGTTTGGTGACAAATTGAGGAGCCTGAATAAACTGTTGTTCAACGTGACCTTCATCCTCAATAATGTCGACTAGCTCAAACATGCCATAAAGTGGCGAGTCTTGAAACCCAGACATGTCAGCAGTTACAAAAGTAACAGGTAATAAGTCCTTGTGGTAGATGGTTTGTTGCCAGTTAGCTTGCTCAACATTGACGACTTCATCCAAAATTACACGACCTCCATTGCTGGTTTGAATAGGAATATTCAATAAAGTTTGCCAATCATTTTGTCTATTAGCAGGAATTTCCATGCGAATAGGAACACTGTATTTATTGTTGGGGTTATGCAAATAACTGATGTCATTTCCACTTAATGCCGTTTGAATGGTTTTGGCTATTTGAGCTTGAGAAACACCTAATTGGCTGGCTTTTGCTCGGTCTATAACAATAATTTGACGCAGAGTAGCGCTTTCGATTGAAGTGTCAATATCAACAATGCCATCAGCCTTATGAAAGGCCTTTTCTACGGCGAGTGCTGTTTTTGTTCTTGCTTCATCAGATTGTCCGTAAATTTCAGCGACTAAAGGCGAT
>JALSIL010000395.1 GCA_026990095.1 Lysobacterales bacterium | reverse complement strand
CATTAATGAAACGCAAGGAGCCATGGGATTTCACGATTTACGTACCCGTCAATCAGGTAAAGATAAATTTATTCAATTTCACCTCGAGTTAGATGACCAACTTTCATTAATTGATGCCCACGCTATTGCTGATGGTTTAGAAAAAAAATTAATGGCACTTATTCCTGATGCCGAGGTGATGATTCACGAAGACCCGACCAGTGTTAATAATAATGCATAAAAAATGGCAGGATAGACCTGCCATTTTTTGCTTTTTAGGTTGTTTTATTATTTATTTTCAAGTTTTTGAATCAACTTTTGTATCAGCCCTTGTCGCCTCACGATTTTTTCTTGTTCATTTATGGTAAAACTCGAAAGTGAACGCGGAGTTATGCTTGAAGCAAACTGGCTAACTCGTTCTGATTGTACCTGGTTTTGTTCTCCATTTGATGCCCTTGATTCAATCGCTTGTGCTTTTGAAGGACCAACACCTGTCTCAATAAATGAGCGACTGGCAGTTCTAAATCCTCGAACTGGGTAAAAGATGTTATTGTGTCCACCAACTTTAGGGTAAAGTTCTGCTTCACCATCAAATTGATTTACTCCTATATCCAAATAGTAAGCCAACCAGTAGTTTGTATCTTCATTAACAACAACCAATAATTGATTGTCAACGGGATCATAGGTTGCAGCAACATCGTGGTTGTTTAAAGCAAAATCAGTACAAAAGCCATCAATCGTATTGTCTGGTCGACAACCTTCTGCATACTTGCCATTTGTTGTGGTAATAAGATCAAATAACAACACATCGGCTGAAAATGGAAAGCCTTGACCCGTACTTGAAAAATCAATAACTGTTTGCCATTCCCCTAGCATTCTATCGGTTTCATCGCCAAGTAAGAAATTAAAATACTCGATATTCTTAACCGCACCTTCAAATTGAATTGTCGCGGTGGTTTCTGTAATAAAATTAATGGTGATGGGTCCACGTTGACCAAGGATTGTAATCGGTGCTGTGTAGGTGCAATCAATGCAGGGACCATTATAAGTGTAGTGGAGTTCTCCATTAAATAATGCATTTCCTTCAAGTGTCGTGCCAGCGGTATACCAGGTTGGGTTGCCATCGACATCATAAACATAAAGGGCAACAAACAAGAAATTATCTTGAATTTCTATGGCATAGCCCGAACCTGATTCATTGGGATTCCACCAAATGCCTGATTCAGGAGTAAATGCCTGAGTTTGTGCCGTCAAAAAGAAGGTTGCAACGAGTGCTAGTTTTTGAAAAAATCGCATGATTTTTCTCCGTTTAATTAACATAGTGGTATATTATGCCATTTTTGCTGAATAAAGAATGAATAAATGATTGATATTGGTGCAAACTTAACCCACGATAGTTTTAATAAGGACAGAAAACAGGTGATTGATGTGGCAGTGGATGCAGGTGTCACGAGCATGATTGTGACGGGCTCTAATCATGCGTGTTCGCTAAAGGCTTATGAGTTAACACAAGAATACCCTGAAGAATTGTATTCCACGGTTGGCTTTCATCCGCACCATGCCAGTGAATACACGGGGGAAAGTGAAGACTTAATCCTAGCACTCATTAAACGCGATAAAGTGGTTGCTATTGGCGAAACAGGATTGGATTATTTTCGCGACATTTCGCCGCGAGAAGCCCAAGTGTTTTCTTTTGAACGACATATTAAACTTGCCATTGAGACCCGAGCACCGTTATTTTTACACCAACGTGATGCTCATGAAGATTTTTTTGCCATCATCAAAGAATACCGTGACAAAATTTCCAATCTAGTCGTTCATTGTTTTACCGATAACAAAAAAGCTTTGTTTGATTATATCGACCTTGATTGTCATATTGGCATAACGGGATGGATATGCGATGAAAGGAGAGGCTTGCATCTGCGTGAACTGGTTAAAAACATACCCAACAACCGATTAATGATAGAAACGGATTCCCCTTATTTGATACCGCGAGATTTAAAATTAAAAACCCGCAGGAATGAACCTAAAAATTTGCCCCAT
>JALSIL010000394.1 GCA_026990095.1 Lysobacterales bacterium | reverse complement strand
TTTGTCCAATTCGATCTAAACGCCCAATTCTTTGTTCCAGTAAGTCTGGATTAAAAGGCAAATCAAAGAAAATTACATGCGATGCAAACTGAAAATTACGACCCTCAGAGCCAATCTCAGAACACAGTAATAACTGGCATCCTTTTTCTTGGTCGGCAAACCACGCCGCTGCTTTATCGCGTTCAATCAGGCTCAAATCTTCATGAAAAACAGCGCTATGAATGCCCATTTTAACACGCAAACTTTCAGCAATATCCAATACGGTTTGTTTTTGAGAAGCAATTAACAAAATCTTTTTTGGTGCTAAATCCACCACTTTTTCAGCTAACCATTGCATACGGGGGTCTATTTTTGTCCAATTTTCAAACTCACCTAAACGTTCGGGTGTTAATTGCAGTTCTACCACTTGGTTAGTGTTGTCTTGGTAGGGGTTTTCTAGTTTGTATTTTTTTAGTTTGCGACGCGGAAATCCTTTGATAGCGTGGCGCGTATTTCGAAACAACAAACGCCCTGTGCCGTGTTGGTCTAATAATTTTTCAATCAATTGTTGTTTAACAACCCATTTTTCTTCCTCTTCATATTTGTCTTCAAAGAGATTTAAAACAGCGGCAATGTCTTGTTCATTAGTAAAAACACTGGCGGTGTTTTTATGTCCTGTTTTAGTCATGGGCTTTTCAGAGCGCAAAACATCAATGGCGTTTACAATACTCTGGTAGTTGTTTTCTTGCTCAACAAAAGCATTAAAATCATTAAATCGATTCGCATCCAATAAACGCAAGCGGGCAAAGTGACTTTCTTTTCCCAATTGTTCGGGTGTTGCTGTCAATAATAAAACGCCTTTAATTTTATGGGATAAATCTTCAACGAGCTGGTATTCCTCACTTGTGCTATCGGGAGACCACTTAAGGTGGTGGGCTTCATCGACAACCATTAAGTCCCACTGGGTATTGAGTACCTGTTCTGCCCTGGCTGGGTTGTTTAATAAAAATTGCAAGGGAATAATGGCTAGTTGGCTGTTTTCAAAAGGGGTATTAAACCGTGAGGACTCTTCTATACCAAGACACTGTTCTTCATCATAAACACTAAAATGCAGGTTAAAGCGCCGCAACATTTCAACCATCCATTGGTGGGTTAAACTCTCAGGAACAATCACCAAGACGCGTTTGGCGCGGTTTTTAAGCAATTGTTGATGAATAATTAGCCCTGCTTCGATGGTTTTACCTAACCCAACCTCATCAGCCAATAAAACACGCGGTGCAAAACGTTTTGCTACCGCTTGGGCAATATAAAGTTGGTGTTCGAGTAAGGAGGTTCGACAGCCCAATAAACCAAAGAGTGGATTTTGTTGCAATTCATTGCGTTTAGATAAAGCTAACTGACGAAGGTTGAACCATTTGTTGGAATCTAAATGACCTGAAAACATGCGTTCGGTTGGGCGATCAAGCTTAATGGTATTGGCAATTTCGGTTTCGGGTAATAGTACATCTTCACCTTTATCATTAATGCCTTGGTAGATAATTAAACCGTTAAGCGGTTGTTGCTTTTCAACCATTAATGTCCAGCCATCTTTTGCCGGTATTTTATCCCCCACATCAAAAACAATGCGTGAAATTGGAGCATTATCCTTTGCATAAATTCGGCTTTCATTAGCCGCTTCAAAAAATATTTTCACCATGCGGTGGTTAATTTCTTCAACACGCCCAAGACCAAGTTCTTGCTCTGTTTGGCTAATAAAACGTTGACCCTTTACAAACTCAAATTGTGTATTCATGCAGTATTTCGTATGATGTTTTTAATAACCCTGTCATCTTACTTAAATTGTGGCTGCTTTCCAGTTTTTAGTTAATTTGAGTAATAATATTGTTCCACAGGGTTGATATAAGAGTATAATATTTAAAGAGACCTTTGCATAACTCGTGGAACGTGTTAAAAAGTTGCAAAAAACACCACTCTGCGTTAAAAAATTCGCAAATAGCGGGCTATTTGACTCATTTTTTGCCTTGATTGGTGCTTTTTTCATTCTTT
>JALSIL010000393.1 GCA_026990095.1 Lysobacterales bacterium | reverse complement strand
GCCGACATCATCAAATACAGCGGTGCTTTTGTAGCCTTGTGCATTGAGTTGTGGTGTTGACATGTAGCGTTCGGTGTAAAAAGTGTCGTACAATTCAAAATCAGCAACGGGTGCAACCGATACCCCGATGGCAAAGGCATTGGTTTTGGTCACGGCTTTGAGGGTCATAAAACCACCATAAGACCAGCCGAACATGCCTATTTTATCGCCATCAACATAAGGTAATGACTTGAGGTAATCCACTCCTGTGAGTTGATCGGCAATTTCGGGTGTGCCCATTTGTTTGTAGATAGGTGATTCAAATTTGACACCGCGACGGGCACTGCCTCGATTGTCTAGAGCAAAAACCACAAATCCATTTTGTGCCATGTACTGATCAATACTGCGCCCCCATGAATTGACAACTACTTGTGCATGTGGACCTCCATAAGTAAAGACAAAAACGGGATACTTTTTGTTGGCATCAAAATCTTTGGGTTTGATGATGCGGTAATGCAGTTTTTGACCATCTTGACTGGTTAAAGTGCCAAATTCGGTTTTTTGGTGCGAAGAAAGATAAGGATAATAAGGATGGCTTTTATTGATAGTGTTGTCATTTAAAACGGTTAATTCTTTACCCGATACCGTATGCAATGTGGTGTGTGGCGGTTGGTCTCGCGTGGACCAGTCATCAATATAAAATTGGGCGGTATTATCCATGGCAATGCTGTGCCAACCAGATTTTTGCGTGATTTTGTTAATTTCATCGGTGTTTAAGTTCAAAACATACAAATGTTCTTCGGTGGCTGATTCTTTACTCGCGGTAAAATAGATTAAGCCTTTGTATTCATCAATGCCTTTGATGCCATCGACAATCCATTCGCCTTTTGTCAATTGCTTTAATAGTTCACCTTTATTGCTGTAATGGTATAAATGTTTAAAACCATCGCGCTCAGATGCCCAAATAAAAGTTTTGTCTTTTAAAAAATGCAAATCATCATGCAGATTCAGCCATGTATCGCTTGTTTCTGTGAGGAGGGTTTTGGATTTTCCTTTTAGATTAGTCACATTTAAGTCCAGGCGTTGTTGGTTGCGACTCATGATTTGGTAGGACAGTTTTTTAGCACTTGGCAACCATTGCACGCGCGTTAAATAGATGTCTTGGTTTTCGCCCAAGTCAATCCACTTGGTTTTCTTTTTCTTTAAGTTAAGAATACCCAATTTGACTTTAACATTAGGCTCGCCCGTATAAGGGTAACGTTGATTAACGATTTCGATATTTTCGGCATTGATTTCATAGCGTTGAGTTATGGCAACAGGTGATTCATCGACTTGCACATAAGCTATTTTTTTATCATCGGCAGACCACCAATAACCTGTGTCCCTATCCATTTCCTCTTGCGCGACAAACTCTGCCATGCCATTTTTAATCACGCCTTTGCCATCAAATGTGAGTTGTTTCATTTTGTTTTTTGCAAGATTTACAATGTATATATTTTGTTTACGAATAAAAGAAACATACTTTCCTTTGGGAGAAAAGCGCGCATCGGTATCAAAATCTTTGGAGTTGGTAATTTGCTGAACTTTTTTAGTGTGTAAATTATAAACAAATAAATTACCACTAAGAGGGAACAATATTTGTGTGCCATCTTTCGCCCAAGAATATTCAACTATGCCAGAAAAGCTAGCAGTTCGTTGGCGTTCTCGTCGGGCTTTTTCTTCAGCAGAGAGTTGTTCACCATTCGGCAGTAATACTTTGGAATCGACCAATAATTGTTTTTTACCCGAGCCGATGTGGTATTCCCATAAATCAAATTGGTCTTTGTTTTCAGCTTTGCCTTGCAGAAATGTCAGGCGCTCACCTGTGGGTGAAAATTTAACACTGCGCATCACTGTTCCTGCCAAACTTGGTGAAGAAAAAATACGGTCGATGGTTAAGTCTTTAGCAAAGCTTGAGTTCATAATAAATAGTATTGTAATTAGTAAATATTTCATAAGGGTTATTTTAACAGAAGAATTTTAAAATAATATAAGAGACCTTTGCATA
>JALSIL010000392.1 GCA_026990095.1 Lysobacterales bacterium | reverse complement strand
AGTAGAAAGGTGAAATCCAGGAAGTATTAGGTTAGTATTTTTCATACTAAATTATACCATTTTTAGGCTATAATTTCACTCTATATTTTCATGGGAAACAGGCTTAACTTAGCAGCATTCGGGTCAGAGCATTTGATTTCATTTATTTTTTCTGTTAAACTGCCCACATGGCACGATTACCAAGACTAAACTTAGCAAAAATACCTCAACATGTTATTCAACGAGGTAACAATCGCAGTGTTTGTTTCTTTAGTGATGAAGACTATGCCGTTTTTTTGGATAAACTCAAAGAATACGGCACAAAATACAAAGTCGCCATTCATAGCTATGTTCTTACCCAAATCCCGATATAGAACTTCAAATCTCAACCAAATCATCAATTGCTGATCAAAATATGGGTAAGGAGTTGAAATTTACCTGTGTAAGATGTGTGAAACTCGATTCATTCACCATGCTTTCAATAATATTCATGTATCATCTAAATTTTCAGAATGAAACCAATATTTACTGAATTTCAGGCATAGCGATACATCAGTTGTTAGATTTAACTGATTTTTAAAAGCTAAGCTTTAAAAGTCTCTATTCTATGAGAGAATAAAATTGATAGCGTTTAATGTTGTCTATGATTTGTGACAATATATGACTATTGAATTTTTGTAACTTTAATCTATATTGTCGTGAATGCTTGGTGAGTTTGGCGGCCATGGCATAGATTCTCAGTCTGACAGCTTTGGCTCGAGATTTGATAAATTCAATTGGAAGATGCTTTCTAAGCATGACAAATAAATTGTAAGATAATGTGCAAATACTAAAATACAGTGCATTGGCTTTAAATCGACCACATGGCATATGCGCTCCACCAAAGTCTAGCATTAACTCTTTGATTTTGTTTTCAGATTTTTCTGCTCGGGCTCCATACCAATTGATGATTTCACTGTCACTCATTGAATCCATTGATGTTGCTATTGCGCGGTAGGTAAAGCCATTTGCCTCAAATTCATCGCCGTCTTCATTTAAATCTAATTGTTGTTGACCTGGTTTTGGTGTTCTTTGGATGATTAATGTGAAGGGTGCTTTATAATCAGATATCGTGTGAGTTGTTCTGTGGCTACACATTGTTGATTCGGTTCCATCAGATTTTATTACGGGTTCCCATTGGGTAGCATCTAATGAATTTATATAGGTTCTTAAAGCTTGGCTCTTCATTGCCCTAATCGCAAAGTGAATTTTTTCTTCATCACAATACTGGATTATTGACTTTTGATAACCTGCACAATCAATCCTTAAATATTTTAGCTTAACTCCATCTGGCAGGTTTTTCTCACATTTTTTTATAAACTCTAAATTCTCAGCTTTTGGTGCAGTGTTGCCTTCTCTAAAATCAGTCTGGATCACATGGTTTATTTCTGCTATATGTCCCACCATTGGCATATATCCTTGATTGAATTTATATGTCTTTTTTGCTTCTTTTTTATTGCTTATGATTTCTGAGGCATCAATATCTAAGGTAATATTCTTGACACCTTTAAGCGCAATACGACAATATTCTTTATTGATTAATGAGATAGCATTCACTCCAGATGTTCCCATCCTACGCAACCAATCACCAACTGAATCTGGCTGTGGGATGTTTTTCAACCCTAATAATTTTGTTATGGCTTCATCTTTTTTAAGGTGCTTCAAGTCATCTAAACGAATTCCACCTTCGTGCTGCAGTAGTATCAGAGAATTCACAAATACTGATGGATTGAAACCTCGGTTGCTTTTGGGTAAATCAAAATGTTTATCCACTAAGTTTGTGAGGTTTAGTTTTTGCATTAAGGTTGCAATAGCAAGCAATCCACCTCTTGATGTTAAAAGTTCATGTGTTGTTGATATGTTGTGTGGTATTATATTCATAAGCCTTGGTTATCACCCGTTGGGTGATTTTTGATTTGTCGTAAAACCATTATACACCAAGGCTTACTGCTTGTTTTTGACTTTTCTATATCGGGATTAGGGTTTATAAGTAAGAAGTTAGTGGGTTTT
>JALSIL010000391.1 GCA_026990095.1 Lysobacterales bacterium | reverse complement strand
CTACAACTCCATTACCAGTATTTCAGGCAGTGACCCCGTTTGGCAAGCAAAACGCATAAAAGACATTGATAAAAAACAGAATAAAGATAAAAAAATCGATAAAAAATTAAATATACCCGTAGTTCCTCAGCCTTTTTCGGCTTATGGTTTAACACCTAAGGAAAAAGCTTCGAGTTACCTTATCACTAATGCAACAGTTTGGACGGGTGAAAATGCTGGCGTTTTAGAAAACACCGATGTTTTTGTTAAAAAGGGAAAAATTGCAAAAGTAGGAAAAAATCTATCTGTTAAAGCCGATAAAATAATTGATGGGACAGGGCATTATTTAACTGCAGGGATAATTGACGAACATTCTCACATAGCCCTGTTATCAGTCAATGACATTATGGCAAACTCATCCATGGTGCGCATGGAAGATGCACTAAACTCTGACGACATTAATATCTATCGCAACCTATCAGGAGGGGTGACTGCCGCACAATTATTGCATGGCTCTGCCAACCCATTAGGTGGGCAATCAGCACTCATCAAGATGCGATGGGGAGCTACCAGTGATGAACTATTGATAAAAGGAGCGGATAAATTTATTAAATTTGCCTTGGGAGAAAACGTTAAACGGTCACGTTCTCAAAGCTCAATTCGCTACCCTTTGACGCGTATGGGTGTTGAGCAGGTTTACCGGGATGCATTTACCAATGCTTTGGCTTATGAAAAACAATGGAACGATTACAATAAACTCAGTCGTTCTGCAAAGAAAAAAGTCATACCACCTCGTCGTGATTTGATGATGGAAGCCACTCTGGAAGTGGTCAATAAAAATCTATTTATCACGTGTCACTCCTATGTCCAGTCTGAAATTAATATGTTGATGAAAGTGGCGGATGATTTTAATTTTAAGGTCAATACCTTCACTCATATTTTGGAAGGTTATAAGGTAGCTGATAAAATGTTAGCACACTCAGTGGGTGCATCAACCTTTGCTGATTGGTGGGCGTATAAGTGGGAAGTGAACTACGCGATTCCCTATAACGCATCTATTTTAACAAAAGTAGGGGTAACAACGGCAATTAACTCCGATGATGCTGAGATGGCACGCCGATTGAATCAAGAAGCGGCAAAATCCATCAAATACGGTGGATTAACGGAACAAGAAGCCTGGAAAATGGTAACACTTAATCCAGCGAAACTCCTGCATTTGGATGATAAAATGGGTAGTATTAAAGTTGGAAAAGATGCCGATATTGTCTTATGGAACGCCAATCCATTAAGTATTTATGCCACCGCTCAAAAAACATTTGTGGATGGCAAGTTGTTGTTTGATAGAGGTAAACAAAGGCAAATTGAAAGACAAATATCCAATAAAAGGAGGGAGTTAATTAAACAAATTAACCAGTCCTATGAACCCAAAATACCCGCACAAATGCAACCCGAAAAGCACATGCAATGCGACAGTTTAACAGGCTATGAATACCTAGGAGCAGGATAAATGAAAAAGTTATTATTCAGTACGTTATTAATAAGTTCAGTCGTATTGGCACTCGCTCCAACACCAGCACCCAAACAACAAAAAGAAGTGGTCTACCACAATGCCACTGTACATATTGGCAATGGAAAAGTCATGAAAGGAGCAACGATTGCTTTTAGTGAAGGTAAAATCACTCGATTGGGGTATTTTAAGATGAAGTGGATGCCAAAGGACATAGATTTAAAAGGCAAACACATATACCCAGGCTTTATTTTACCCGTGACTCGAATTGGTTTAACCGAAGTGGACGCCGTTAAAGCAACGATAGATGATGTTGAAGTGGGGCAGATGAACCCGAATGTCCGCAGTATAGTTGCCTATAACACGGATTCGGAAATTATTCCAACGCTAAAATTTAACGGAGTATTGTTGGCACAACCAACACCACGGGGTGGGCTTGTTAGTGGCTTATCATCAATAGTGCAACTCGATGCATGGAACTGGCAAGACGCAGCCATTGTAATTGATGATGCTGTTCACGTGAATTGGCCAGATGCCGTGCGACCCAAATTTGATA
>JALSIL010000390.1 GCA_026990095.1 Lysobacterales bacterium | reverse complement strand
TTTCGCAATTTTCGCAATGCCACTTTAATATTGCGTGTACCGATTTCGCAATTATCATCGAGGTTGCGGTATTGGCGTTTTTCCCAGACTTTGACCGCTCGTCTATGCGTGCTTTTACCACCGATACGAACACCTGCGGGATTGTAGCCACCATGCCCAAAGGGCGATGTGCCACCTGTGCCAATCCATTTATTGCCACCTGCGTGTTTTTTCTTTTGCTCTTCTAAGCGTTTTTTGAGTGTTTCTAAAATTTTATCCAAACCACCTAAAGCTTCTATTTTAGCCTTTTCTTCATCAGTCAAGTTTTTCATAAATTCAGACTGCAACCAATTTTCAGGGATTGTTGCTGCGGCTAAATCTTCGCATGCTTTTAAACCTTCATAATATTCACCAAAGGCTTGATCAAAACGGTCAAAATACTTTTCATCCTTGACCAAACATAATTTTGATAACTGATAAAACTCATCCATAGAGCCAAAAGCAATGTCTTTTTGCATGGCATCAATTAACGTCAGTAATTCATTAATACTAACAGGTATTTTGGCTTGTTTGAGTTTGTAGAAATAGTCGATTAGCATTTGATTTGTTTCTCGCACAGCGGCACGGCGACCACAGCGTAAATAATTCTATCCTTTATTTTTTATTCTAGATTTCCAATATCTTGGTTTTCTGTGTAAATGACAAATTGCCCAAATTGTTAAATGGGTAGAAGTATATGTAAAAATGACTTTATATGGAAATTTGGGTATATAGAGCTTATGAAGATTTTTTGATTCTTGCGGGTACCAACTGGGATTGTTCCGAGCGGATTTAATCCTTTTTACCACTTCATTTTTGAAACGTTCACCTAAACCTTTAGCTTGGTTCTCATACCAGTCTATGGCCTCGTCAAACTCTAAAGAAGCAAATTCATGGATTTCAATCTTGAGCATATAACTTATTAAAGTCCAGTAAGGCAGACTGACCATCAGAAACTGATTTCATTCTTTTTTGAACTTCATCAACCCAAGCTTTATTTATTTTCTCGTTTTCATTATCAATACTAGCGAGAATTAATTCAGCAAGGGCAACACGCTCTTTGGGAGGGATTTTTATAGCTTGTTCTAATAAATTCATCATTTATCCTCTTATCAATAACATTACATTAACTATTATAGCCTTCTTTATATAAATATCAATGCTTAAAAATCAATCCCTTCGCATCATAAACGCCAAGCGTTGTATCAAATCCACGTCTTGTTCATTTTTTAATAATGCACCATACAAGGGTGGAATGGCTTCTTTGATACTCTTATTTTGCAACAACTCAAGTGGAATATTGTCAGCCAACAATAACTTAATCCAATCAATCAGTTCTGAAGTCGAAGGCTTTTTCTTTAAACCAGGAACTTCACGTAGTTGAAAAAACACATCCAATGCGGCTTTGACCAATTGTTTTTTTATATCAGGATAATGCACATCAACAATGGCTTGCATGGTTTGTTTATCAGGAAAATTGATGTAATGGAAAAAGCAACGACGCAAGAAAGCATCGGGCAGTTCTTTTTCGTTATTGCTGGTGATAATGATAATCGGGCGGTGTTTGGCTTTGATTTGCTGCCCCGTTTCATAAACACTAAATTCCATTTGATCTAACTCAACCAACAAATCATTGGGGAACTCTATATCTGCTTTATCAATCTCATCAATCAATAACACCACTTGTTCATCGGCAGCAAATGCCTGCCATATTTTACCTTGCTTGATGTAATTACCAATATCATGCACCTTATCATCGCCCAATTGAGAATCTCGCAAGCGTGAAACCGCATCGTATTCGTACAAGCCTTGTTGGGCTTTGGTGGTGGACTTAATGTGCCAATTGATTAAGCGTTTACCCAATGAGTCAGCCACCTCTTGTGCCAGCATGGTTTTGCCTGTTCCAGGTTCGCCTTTTATCAACAAAGGTCGTTGTAAAGTTACCGCAGCATTAACTGCCATGGATAAATCATCGGTTGCGATGTAGTTATTTGTGCCGTTAAATTTCATTTTGTTATTTCTTTAATTGTG
>JALSIL010000389.1 GCA_026990095.1 Lysobacterales bacterium | reverse complement strand
TCATGCCCGTGTGGTTGATGGCTTAACAGTTGTTTGGGGCGGTTCAATTTGGGCGGATTTCGTCATGTGGACAGTAAAAAAAGGCTTAGGTGGCATCGAAAATTTAGCCGCTATTCCTGGTACAGTAGGTGCTGCTCCCGTGCAAAATATCGGTGCATACGGCACTGAAATTAAAGAAACAATTGTTTGGGTTGAAATATTCAACTACAGAACAGGAAAATTTCAACGATTAAGTAATGATGAATGCCGATTCATGTATAGAACCAGTGTTTTTAAAGAGACAGAAAATCCTTGGATAATTACCCGTTTAGCTTTTGAACTCACACCAAAAGCAGAAATAAATCTTGCCTATGACGGTGTTAAAGACGAACTGCAAGCCAGAAATATCTTAGAACCCAGTTTTCAAGACATTGCAGAAGTCGTGACAACCATTAGACAGAGAAAATTGCCAGATTATAAAGAAATTCCTAATGTTGGCAGTTTCTATAACAACCCCATCATCGATGAAAAACACCACAAGAAACTGGCAAGAAAATACCCTGACCTCGTTTCCTACCCTCTTGAGAACAATCACTTTAGAATAAGTGCTGCATGGCTACTTGAAACCTGTGGTTTTAAAGGGCACAGAATGCACGAATGTGGATTTTCAGACAAACACGCTTTAGTGCTTGTCAATTATGGTGATTCAACAGGAAAAGAAATCATTAGCCTTAGCAAAGAAGCCATTCGTTCTGTCAATCAAAAGTTTAAAATCAAACTTAAAGTCGAACCACAAATCGTCTAAATGAAACTTTAATTAGAGAGCTAACTCTTAGCTCTCTAATTTCACTGCCGTATCATAAACCAATGCATAGTAGTGATTTTTGTTAAATTCAAACTCGCTTAAAATTTCCAAATTCAGCTTTTTTGTGTGTGCATTCAAAGAACGTGGATTGTTCTTATTAATAAAAGTCACCAGTATAGGAAACCGCTTATGCATTTGCTCGCGGGCAAAATCAAATATTTGCTGCAAAACACCCTCCCCTCGCCATTTTTTATCAATGCAAACAGGACCGTATTGGTAAGAGTTATCCACACTTAAGGTTTGACCAAGATACCGATGGTTGGACAAGTCTTCAATCATGTAAGCAAACATCGGCCAAACAGACCAAAACTGCCACGATGCCGCCATCACATAAGCAATAACCTCATCTCCATCAAGGGCTATAAACAAACCTTTTTCATCTTCTATTAAACTCTGCATTTGTTGCTGTGTAAAAGGTGTGGTGACAAATCCATCGACTTTGTCTTCTTCATTAATCGAATCTATTTGGTAACGAAAATGTAACTTTAATACCTTTTCTATATCAGATAGTTGTGCCTTTCTTAATACCATAACAATTTTATGTTTAAAAGAGACATTATCTAAGGACAAGAAAGTTTATGCAATTACGCGCAGTAAAAAATTAATTTTAAATAATTGGCAGTGAATCGAATTGCTTTGCGTACTTACTGGTACTTCACACAAAAAAGGAGGATAGCTTAAATGTTTAATGCATTGAGAAAAAATAAAAAAATAATCGCAACAATTCTTGCTTTGATAGCAAGCCAATCTTTTGCACAATACGAAATAAAGAAATACACAATCAACAGCGGTGGTGGAAAAATGACTGGCGGAAATTATGAAATGAACTCCAGTATTGGACAAGTCGATGCCAGTAATACGCAAGCCGGCGGAAACTACAGCCTCAACGGAGGTTTTTGGCATAAATCAAATAATGCACCATTAACTGAAATAATTTTTACAAACGGATTTGAATAATCCAGGAGAATATCATGAAAAACAATTACTTATCCATATTATTACTGGCATCACTTTCCTGTGCTGCATCTGACGAAATAGTAACTAGTCAATTCGAAGGTTATACAGATGCTCAAAACTTAACTAATGAACCCATACAATTTGCAGCAATTGGCAGTGGTTTTAATTACCAAGGCGAACTGCTGGAAGCTGGAACTGCTGTTAATGGCAATTTTGACTTTGCGTTTGGACTATACGATGCCCTGATTGGAGGCACTCAAATAGGCAGCAATGTCATAAAAAACAACAGACCCGTTGCTAATGGAATTTTTTCAATTGAAGACATTGATTTTGGAAATGCCGCTTATACAGGTGATGCTTTATGGTTATCCGTAACTGTTAGAGAAACAGGAAACCCTGGCAGTGAAACCACTTTGAGTCCTAGGCAAAAAATTCATGCCGTTCCTTATGCGGTGCAAGCGGAATTTGGAACAACTCCTTGGACAGAAAATGGTACAACTGTTTCCTACAACGGATCAGCTGAATTAACAGGAACAACATCAGTAAATAGTGGCAATGGAGGGTTGAGCGTTGGCGACACAAATAGCTCACATATGACTATTGATGGCGATGACATACAAAGACGCATCAATGGGAGTAATGACCCAGGTACTATGTACCTTAATTTTTATGGAGGAGATGTGAGGATTTCTAGGCCAGGGAACAATACAGTGATAAATGGCGGTTTAAAACAAACAATTAGTGAAAATGGAGTCATGAAATATTTGGTTTCTGTCGATTGTACATCCACACCAACTGTTCAGAGATACTATAATGGTGTAAACACAGCAGCCATAACCGTGAGTGCTGGCAGCGGTTCTGGTAGCTGCGTGGTTAATTTTCCAGCTGATTTAGACACACGTTATTGGCAAGTGTCAGCTGTTTATGCCAGTTCAAATGCAACCCCTGGTGCGAGAAATGCTACCTGTAGAATGTTGCATTTTAATACTGACAAAGATAAGTTAAGATGTGAAAGATACACCACAACAGATGGCTCACTTGCTGGTGGTGAAATTATGATTTTAGTATATTAAGCTAAATCCAAAAACCCAAATCTCGATAACGAATCGCGAATGAGAGTGCAATCAATTATTCTTATAATCTATGATACCCACTCTCACCCGTGATGGCTTACGTGTTACACCAATAGGTTAAAATTTCTGTGCAATTATTTCGGGCAAGATTTTAGCAACAATGCCATGCCTTGTCCGACACCGATACATAATGTACAAAGGGCGTATTTTTCCCCTGTTCTTTGCAATTGTTTGGCGGCAGTTAGCCCAAGGCGAGCACCACTCATGCCTAATGGGTGTCCGAGTGATATCGCTCCGCCGTTTGGGTTGACTCGTGGGTCATTATCGGCAATGCCTAATTCTCGAAGGACGGCCAATGATTGGGCAGCAAAGGCTTCATTGAGTTCGATTACACTTAAATCATCTGTACTAAGATTATGTTTTTTAAGCAATATTTTTGTAGCAGGAACTGGGCCTATGCCCATAATGCGTGGTTCAACTCCAACGGCACAACTGCCCATTATTTTGGCAATTGGTTTTAAACCTTGTTTTTTTATCGCATCCTCTGATGCGATAATTAACGCACAAGCACCATCATTAACGCCTGATGCATTGGCGGCTGTTACTGTTCCGCCTTCTTTTTTGAAAGGGGTTCGCAATGTGGCAAGCTTATCTAACGGTGTTTGTCTTGGGTGTTCGTCACGTGAAAAAATTAAAGGCTCGCCTTTGTGCTGTGGAATTTCCACTGGTATTATTTCTTCGGCTAGAATTTCTCGTGCATTGGCGGTTTTTTTTTGGCTATTAAAGGCAAATAAATCTTGGTCTTGACGCGATATTTTGAATTGTTCGGCGACATTTTCAGCCGTTTCTGGCATGGAGTCGATGCCGTATTGTGCTTTTAATAATGGATTGACAAATCGCCAACCAATGGTTGTATCAAATATTTCGGCTTGGCGAGAATAAGCCGAAGACGCCTTGGGTTGCACAAAAGGCGCTCGGCTCATGGATTCGACACCACCGGCGATAATTAGATCCGCCTCACCTGTGGCGATAGTGCGTGCTGCCATGGCTAGGGCATCAAGACCCGATGCACATAAGCGATTTAGCGTGACACCAGGCACATTGCTTGGTAACCCTGCAATAAGTGCTGACATGCGTGCGACGTTACGGTTGTCTTCACCTGCTTGGTTGGCACAGCCGATAATCACGTCTTCAATTTGTGTGCTGTCTAAAGCTGGATTACGTTGCATTAAGGTTTTGATAACATGAGCAAGCATATCATCGGGGCGAATTGTGGCTAGTGAGCCGCCGAACCGACCAATGGGTGTGCGGATACCATCGCAGATATAGGCATTTTTTAGTTGTGTCATTTTGTAGTAAGTACCAATTTATTTTATTTTTTCTTCTTATTTTTTTTGGATGTCGTCAAAAACAATAAAAACATAACAAATACTGAAGCACCAATAAGATATAGGCTCTTTAAATAATTTCTTTGTCCTACTTCTGAAACTTTATTGTAAATATTCTCAAAAGCAATAAAAAACAATGTAAAATATATTAATATTGCTACAAGTATAGATGAAGAAAAAGCCACTTTAAAAATTATGAACTTAATCCTATTATCATTTTTTATGAAAAACATAAGAATCATAGTAAAAACTAAAATTAATCCTATCAAAGAATATGTTTGTAACTCAAGAAATTCAAAATTATAATTCTTATATTTATCACCTAAAATATAATCAAAAACAATAAAAAACGTTGTTGAAAAAAACACCATTAAACCGAAAATATAGCTATATTCTCTTTTTAAATATTTATACTCTATTTGAACATTTTTTTTCATAATTGGTATTGAAAAATCACTTATCCTCTCTATTAAATAACGAATCCCTATTTAGCTAGTATGGATTCCCGCCTTCGCGGGAATGACAGTTTTTAGTTATTACTCTTCTTCATCCGAGTCGTCATCGCCTTCCATGTAGGCGATTTTGGCTAGACTAACGAGTTTTTCTTTCTTGGATAAACGTATCAGGGTCACGCCTTGGGTGTTTCGTCCAACCGTTGAGATGCCATTGGCTTTGGTGCGAACAAGTGTTCCACCATCACTGATGAGCATTATTTCATCTTTTTCAGAAACTTGACAAGCGCCAACCACATCACCATTTCGATCTGAACATTGGATAGCTATAACCCCTTGTCCTCCACGTTTGATGAGTCTAAATTCATCTAGTTTAGTTTGTTTGCCGTAACCATTTTCGGTACAAACAAGCACATTGCCTTCATCTGCTACAAACATGGAGACTACTTTTTGCTTATCTTTGAGTCTAATACCGCGTACACCACGAGCTGTTCTGCCCATTGAACGTATACCTGATTCGTCAAATCTGACGCACTTTCCGCCTGAAGTGAATAACAACACTTCTTTTGTGCCATCGGTAATTTCAACATTAACCAAATGATCGCCTTCAAGCAGAGTGAGTCCAATCACGCCATTGGCACGAACGTTTTTAAACAATGGCAATGGTGATTTTTTGACCACACCCATGGCTGTTGAGAAGAAGATAAACTTATCTTCATCGTAATCACGAACAGGTAATATTGCGGTGATTCTTTCGTCTTTTTCAAGTGGTAATAAGTTCACTAAGGGCTTGCCTTTTGCCGTACGGGATGCCATCGGCAACTCATAAACTTTGAGCCAATATAGTTTCGCTTTATCACTAAAACATAACAATGTATCGTGTGTATTGGTCACCCATAGACGTTCGACAAAGTCCTCGTCTTTCATCTTGGTGGCTGTTTTGCCTTTACCCCCTCGGCGTTGGGCTTGGTATACATCCAATTGTTGCATCTTGGCATAACCCGCATGAGATAAAGTCACTACAACCTCTTCTTCGGTAATTAGGTCTTCCATGGTGAGGTGCATTTGGTGTTCGATAATCACGGAACGGCGTTCATCACCAAAATTTTGTTTAATCTCTTCTAACTCTTCTCTAACCACTTCAAGCAATCTATCTGGATTGGTTAAAATCTCGATAAACTCTTGAATTTTAACTATAATTTCTTTAAATTCATTGGTCAATTTTTCTTGCTCTAAACCAGTTAAGCGGTGCAGTTGCAAGTCAAGAATCGCTTTGGCTTGAATGGGAGATAACTGATAACCATCATCAAACATGCCATATTCGTCAGATAAATCTTCAGGTCTGCATAAGCTTGCATCACCTGAAAGCATAGATTTAACGGCTTGTGATTGCCAACGCTTTGACAATAAAGCTTCTCTTGCTGCCGTAGGATTTTCTGATGCTTTTATCAATGCAATAATTTCATCAATATTAGCAAGTGCAATGGCTAATCCTTCTAAAACATGTGCTCTGGCTCTAGCTTTTTTCAGTAAGAATAAAGTGCGGCGAACAATGACTTCACGCCTGTGTTTTAAGAAAGCGTTAATAATTTGGCGTAAAGTCAATAACTCTGGTTGCCCATCAACCAATGCCACCATATTCATGCCAAATACGGTTTGTAATTGTGTGAGCTTGAATAATTGGTTCAACATCACTTCTGCTACTTCGCCGCGGCGCATTTCGATGACTACACGCATGCCGTCTTTATCGGATTCATCTCGTAAAGCGGTGATACCTTCAATACGTTTTATTTTGAGTAACTCAGCAATTTTTTCGATTAACTTGGCTTTATTGACTTGGTAAGGAAGTTCGTCAACAACAATGGTTTGTTTGCCACTGGCCTCATCAATTTCGATATGCGTCTTAGCACGCATATAAATTTTGCCTTTGCCTGTTTCGTAGGCTTCTCTTATGCCTTTTGAACCATTGATGATTGCCGCAGTTGGGAAATCAGGTCCTGGCAAATGTTCCATCAATTCATCAAGGGTAATATCTTGCTTGTAGGACATGGCAATGACAGCATTTATCACTTCTCGGATGTTGTGAGGAGGAATATTGGTCGCCATACCTACGGCGATACCTGATGAGCCATTAACCAGTAAAGTCGGTATACGCGAAGGCAATACAGCTGGTTCGTGTTCTGATTCGTCATAGTTAGCAACAAAATCAACGGTGTCTTTATCTATATCTGCTAATAATTGATGGGCAATTTTTGACATGCGGATTTCGGTATAACGCATGGCAGCAGCCGAATCGCCATCCACCGAACCAAAGTTACCTTGTCCATCGACCAACATATAACGCATTGAAAAGGGCTGTGCCATACGTACAATGGTGTCGTATACGGCAGTATCGCCGTGAGGATGGTATTTACCAATCACATCACCAACAATACGAGCAGATTTTTTGTAGGCTTTGTTCCAATCATTGCCCAATTCGCTCATGGCAAATAAGACTCGTCTGTGAACAGGCTTTAGCCCATCGCGCACATCAGGCAATGCACGACCAACGATTACGCTCATGGCATAATCGAGGTAGGATTTTTTCATCTCATCTTCGAGATTGACTTTTAAAATATCTGAATTTTCTGTGGTTTCATCGACCATTTTTTACATTTCCTAAGTAACTTTTTCCAAGCGAAGAAGTATAACATATTTAATCGGAAATGTATTGGCAATATTGTGATTTTAAAGACTTAAAACAATCAAATAATAGCATCAATTTCGGATGCATTCATGGGTTTATAAAAATAATAGCCCTGCCCATAATCAACGCCCATTTTTTTTAAAATTTGCGCACTTTTTTTATCTTCAATGCCTTCGGCAACTACTGACATATTCATGCGTTTTGCCATTTGGGTGATAAGTTCAAGCATGATTAGGCTTTTGGGGTTAGTTTCTATGGTTTTGACAAATATTTGATCGATTTTAATGGCATCAAAATCAAGCTGCAAGAGGTGTTCAAAACCAGAATGCCCAGTACCAAAGTCATCTAATGAAAGTTTAAATCCAAAATGACTGCATTCATCAATCCACGATTTGACTTGTTTATAATCCACCATCAAGGATTCGGTTATTTCAATTTTAACATCTGCGGGGTTGATTTGGTGATTTTGAGTGATTGCCATTATCTTTTCAAGAAAGCCATCTGAACTCAACTGGGTTGGAGAGACATTAATACTCATAAACAAGGGTGATGATTGCGGGTGTACTTGACTTCTTTTGTTTTGAAAAAGAGACAGTTGCTTACAAGCACTATCAAATATTTTCAAACCCATCGGCACAATGAAATCACTTTCTTCGGCTAATGTAATAAATTCAAAAGGCGAAACCATGCCTTTTTCGGGGTGTTTCCAGCGACTTAATGCCTCGAACCCTGCTACCGTATTATCCGATAAATTGACCATGGGTTGATAAACATTGACTATTTCATCATTTTCCAATGCCTCAAACATTTCATGCTCGAAACGAATTTTTGTCATTCCTTCAGTTACAATCGTGTTATTACTGTCACGGCTATGATTAGTTAGCTTATTAGCACCCAACATTTTGCGAATTCTGCTGAGTAAAACTTCTAGTACTCCACGTAAGATTGGGTCAGCATTTTCTAGTCGAGAAGTTATTTGCTCTCTATCAACCACCAATAACTCAACAGAATTTTCCGCATAAGCACTGACTGAACGATTTAAGTTGTTGATAATCCCCATTTCACCTAAAAGTTCGCCTTTTCCTAAGTCGGCTATTTTTTCGTCTTGCTGAGTTAAAGGGTATAAACCAACTCTGCCTTGTTCAATAATGTAAGCACAATTGGCAGAATCTCCTGCTGAGAAAATTATATCTCCTTTTTTGAAATTTAAAACACGAGTTCTAATGGACATAAATTATTCCTTTTTATAGATGGGATTGAATTTCAAATGTTTCTACCAGAACCTTATCAGATTTCACATCACTGTATTGGGTAACACCATTGTCGTCTTTACATTTGTAAATTCCTGCTAAAGATGGGTAAAATACAATCTGAAGCAGTATAACAAGCATAAATTTATTTTTTTGCATAAGTTAATGATTATCAATAGTCCTCACTCTATAATAACACAATTTATAGGTTTTAGGATTATTTGGTGCAAACAAAATTCGACAACGACTACTTTCCGGTTCAATTAAAACGTTACCCAACAACTAAAAATAACAGTTTGCAAGCTTGGAATGCTGCGGATTCTTACTTACTGGAGACTTTACATGCAAATTTTACTTTATCAGAAAATTCCAATATTTTGATTTTTAACGATGCTTTTGGGGCATTGACCCTAAGTCTCAATCAATTTAAGCCCACCAGCCTTAATGATTCTTATTTGAGCCATAACGCCATTAAAACGAATGCACAAAGCAATAATTTCGACCCTCTACCAAACCTTATTTACCAGTTAGATAATTCTTTCAACACTTTTGATTTTATTCTTATCAAATGCCCCAAAATAATGGATTATTTGGATGAATTTCTTGTTGATATTCAACATCAAATACATAAAAACACCGTTATCCTCATCGCTGGAATGGTCAAAAAAATGCCCAAAACCTTATGGAATCTTTTAGAAAGTCGATTTGGCTCAACCCAAACCTCATTGACCAAAAAGAAAGCCAAAGTTATTCAATTAAAACTAGAGAATACTAACAATAAGAGCCTCTACCCTATTGATTTTATTCAAGAAAGCACCTCATTAAAAATTTTCAGTTATGCCAATGTGTTTTCAAAAAAATCGCTCGACATTGGCACTCGGTTTTTATTGCAAAATTTACCTGAATTAGCCTCAGTACAGTCCATTATAGATTTAGGCTGTGGCAATGGAATTATTGGATTAAATCTTGCATTAAAATACCCCGATGCCACGGTAAAATTTGTTGATGAATCTTTTTCTGCTGTAAAATCTGCTCGCCTGACTTGCCAACACAATTTAAAAGACAGCAGTCAACACCAGTTTATTTTAAATGATTGTTTAACTGGTTTCGACAAAAACTCGGTTGATTTAATTATCTGCAACCCACCTTTTCATCAATCCCATGATTTGAGTATTGATACGGCTGTTAAAATGTTTAACCAAAGTTATGCAACTTTAGTTAAAGGCGGTCATTTATTGGTCATTGCTAATCGGCATTTGCCTTATTATTCTCCGTTAAAAAAGCTCTTTAAAAACGTTAAAAAAATCTCAAGCAACCCAAAATTCAATCTCTTCTTATTAAAAAAATAAAAGGCACAAACAAAATCAAAACTCTGCCCAAACGGGATTTAGTTCAGCAATCAAGCGACTATCACAACCCAATTTTTTCCATTGATTGGGAGAATGAAAATCCGAGCCTATTGATGCGTTAAACTCAAGCTCTTGGCATAATTTTGATAAATAACCTGTTTTATCAGGGTTTTGGTAACCATTGATGACTTCAAGCCCAGCACCTCCTGCTTTTTTAAAATCCGTTAGTAAACGACGCAATTTAGAGTTGCTTAATTGATAATATAACGGATGAGCCAACACTGCCACACCGCCTGCTTGTGTTATGGCACAAATCACTTCATTCAATTTCTTCCATTGATTTTTTACGTCACCAATTTTCCCTGTGCCCAAGTACTTTTTAAATGCCTGATTAAAGTCAGTGCATATTCCTTGATTGACCAATAATTGAGCAAAATCAGGTCTGCCAATGAATTGTTTTTTTTGACTTTCTTGAATCGTTTTGAGTGCATCTTTTAAACCCAATTTTTCTAAACGTTTAGCAATAATTTCTGCCCGTTTTAAACGCTGTAATTTTTGAGCAACAACGACCTGCTGCAACTGTTTTGAGTTGGCATCAACATTTAATCCCACAACATGGATACCAACTTTATTCCATTGCGTGGAAAATTCGATTCCAGTTATTATTTTAATAGGTGTTTTTATTTTTTGTTGATAAGCATCTAAAGTATCGTGGTCTGTGATAGAAAGCATCTGGACATTTCTTTGTTCTGCCCATTTAATTAATTCAACAGGTGATAATTGACCATCAGAACAATCACTGTGGCAATGGAAATCAACAATCACGGCGAGTCATTTATCTGTTTCAGTGCATCGCTAACCGTATAAAATGAGCCAAAAACCACGATTCTATCTGTTTTTGATGCCATTATTTTAGCCTTTATCATGGCGTTTTGCACAGTTGAAAAAGAAGTGATTAATGATGCCGAGTCCGCTAAATAGTGCATCAACTCTTTTAATGCCATAGCGCGTGGATTATCGACTGATGATACGCACCAAACATCTATAATATCTTTGAAACAGTTAAACCACTGAGCCGCATTTTTATCTGCTAAAACTGCAAATACCGCAAATGTTTGACCTTTTATTGGATTGGATTGTAACCATTTGGCTAATTCTTGTGCGGCTTGTTCATTATGAGACACATCCAGTATAATTGTTGGGTTTGTTGCTATTAATTGCAAACGACCCGAAAGTTTAATCTCCAATAACCCTCTTTGAATAGCGTTATCGGAAATCTTAAGCTGTTTATTTAAGGATTTAAGTGCTGTAACGGCTGTTTTTGCATTTTTTTGTTGGTATTCACCCGCTACATTAAGTTTAAAAGTTTGATTTAGCTTAACATCTTGAGTTAAGTGCAATTGTGCACCGCATTTTTTTGCGTATTGAATAATGGCATCTGGGCAATTCGTATCACCATAAATAGCGGGCTTATTCTTGCGCATTATCCCGGCTTTTTCATAAGCAATGGACTCAATCGTGTCTCCCAACCAATCCGTGTGATCCAATGCAATAGTGGTTATCACCGCACAGTCCGAATCAATAACATTGGTAGAATCCAGGCGACCTCCTAAACCCACTTCTAATACTGCCACATCAACCGCTTTTTGTTTAAAAATTATGGCAGCTGCTAGGGTCGAATATTCAAAATAACTTAATGAAATACCTTTGAGGTTTTGTTCTATTAATTCAAAAGCCGCTGTTATGTCTTCATCAGCAACTGGAATACTGTTAATTTTTATTCTTTCGTTATAGCTAAGGATGTGCGGTGAAGTAAATTCACCGACTTTATAGGCAGCTTTGTGAGCAATAGCAGCAATCATTGCAACGGTTGAGCCTTTGCCATTGGTTCCTGCAACCGTGATTACAACTGGAGCAATTTTACCCAAATTCAAATGATCCAATACTTGGGCAACACGCTTGAGACCTAAATCTATTTTTTTATTATGTCGAACCTCAAGCTCATTTAGCCACGATTCAAGCGACTTCTTTTTTTTCACTATTTTCTTTGTCTAATTCATCTTTGGTGATGATTTCATCGGGTTCAATCGGCGTGTTATTTTGTCTATGCAATAAGGTTAATAAGCGCGATACCGTCTCACGCATTTCACGTCGATCCACAACCATATCAATAGCCCCATGTTCTTGTAAAAACTCAGAACGTTGAAATCCCTCTGGCAATTTTTCACGCACTGTTTGCTCAATTACCCGAGGACCTGCAAAACATATAAGTGCATCAGGTTCAGCAATATTAATATCACCAAGCAAGGCAAGACTTGCTGAGACGCCTCCTGTTGTTGGGTTGGTTAAAACAGAAATATAAGGAATGCCAGCATTGTTTAACTTTTTAATGGCAGCCGAAGTTTTTGCCATTTGCAGCAGTGAAAACAGTGATTCCTGCATTCGAGCACCGCCTGAAGCGGAAAAATTAATAAAAGGAACCTTTTTTTCTAATGCTAAATGAGCCGCTCTTACAAACTTTTCACCCACTACTGAACCCATGGAGCCTCCCATGTAGTCAAAACTAAAAGCGGATGCAACAACCTCTTTGCCATGCAATTGACCTGACATTGCAATCAATGCTTCTTTTTCACCTGTTTTCTTTTGTGCTTGGATAATACGGTCTTTGTATTTTTTTGAGTCTTTAAACTTCAAAGGGTCGAGTGACTCTAGTTGAGCGGCAATTTCAGTTGTGGAGTTTTCATCCAAAAATGACAGCAATCGTGCACGACCCGTTAAACGACCATGGAATCCACATTTGGGGCAAACTCGTTTTGATTTTTCAAGTTCAGGTTGATACAAAACCTCATCGCATTTATCGCATTTTGTCCACAAACCTTCAGGGACATTTTTCTTTTTGTTGCCACCTTCTGTTCTAATCCTTGATAATTTAATTTTTTGAAACCAACTCATAATAATACCTTATATTCTTTATTTAAAGCCTTTGAAATTGGCTTGATGAATTTTTTAATTGTTTTCTTTATTTCTTTTTCGTTTTTACATTTTCCAAGTTTCTTAACTAGTGCAGAACCTATTACAACAGCATCGCCGTATTGAGCCACTGCCAAAGCGGAATTTACATCTTTAACGCCAAAGCCGATAGCAATTGGCAAGTCTGTCAGCGACCTAATGGTGTTAAACTTTTCGAACAAGTCTGAATAATCGACATTATTTGAACCCGTTACTCCTTTTAATGCCACACAATAAATAAAACCACCGCTTTTTGATAAAATGTACTGTTGACGCTTGCGTGTCGTTGTTGGTGCTATTAAAAATATTTGCGACAAGTTGTATTGATTCAGCAAAGAAAGCAATTCACTGGCTTCTTCTGGTGGCATATCAACGATTAATAAGGCATCAACGCCTGATTCTGAGGCTTGTTTGACAAATTGTTGTTGGCCAAATTTTTCAATTGGATTAAGATAACCCATCAAAACTACGGGAGTTTTGTCGTCATTTTCACGAAATTCACTAACCAGATCCAGCACTGAGGATAAGGTCATGCCTTTTTTAATGGCTTCTTCTGAGGATTGTTGTATCACGGTACCATCAGCCATCGGATCAGAAAATGGCATGCCCAATTCAATAATACTGGCTCCATTTTTAACTAAAGCATGCATTGTTGGTACAGTCATTAATGGATGAGGATGACCTGCTGTTATAAAAGGAATTAGGGCTTTTTGCTTGTTTTCTTTTAACTTATTAAACTTTTTACTTAATCGGCTCATAGATTTATCCCTTCAAGTGCTGCAATTGTATGAACGTCTTTATCACCTCTTCCCGATAAATTTACGATAATGTTTTTACCTTTTACGAGTTTTTGCGACAACTTAATACCATAGGCCACCGCGTGAGAGCTTTCAAGTGCGGGCAATATGCCTTCAACTTCGGTTAATAGATGAAAAGCATTTAAGGCTTCTTGGTCATTGGCAAGAACATATTTTGCCCGTCCCTTATCATTTAAGAAGGCA
>JALSIL010000388.1 GCA_026990095.1 Lysobacterales bacterium | reverse complement strand
TCTAACTGTTGACGTTTTAACGCTAAGGTTTTGCCCCGTGGAAACATTTGTGAAACACCGACTTTTAATTGCGTCATGGGTTCTTGCCCAAAATTTAACGTGTCGGTTGGGAAATTCAAAAAAGCCAAAGAGACCTTAGGATCAGGCAATTGCCCAGATGCTACGCTTAAACTTTGGGTTGCCTTTTGTTGGTAACGATTGTTTATCAGCCACAAATCATTATGTTGTGCGATGGCTATGGTTTTTTCTAAGCTCAATGCATTTTGGGCTTGTGCTTTATCAATAAGGGTTATTAACAATATTGCTAATAACAGAATTTTTTTGAGTGACATTTCTGCCTCCGATTATTTTAAGTAACAAATTAGTTTCGCCTTATTTCAGACGTAGGTATATTGTGTTAGCTTAAAATTGGAGGGTGAAAGATAGCACTAACTAGGTGCTCTTGAACGAATATTTGCTTTGAAATTGTAAGACAACCTTTTGGGGTATCATAACTTGAGACAGAATTGATAGAACTAATAAAAACATGACTAAAACACATCGCATCAGGACAATCACACTGATCACCACAACAGTCCATACTCATGGAATCCATTTCTGACGAATCCATACTGTCCATATGCATATCCATATCCATCATCATTGAAGATTGAGATTCTTGATGTTGAGAACACGAAAAAATTGGTGCAGAAAATACTTGGCCAACGAATATTAGCAGCATTAAAGCGATTAATTTATTGTGATTTTGTGTTTTCATTAGTGCTATGATAACATTTAAAACAATTAGTTCAACTTTATTGGCAAGATTTTATTTGTAGTGCGTATTTTTTTGATTGCGTTTCTACTTTCTTTGCCACTGTGAGCAACCACTTCTTTTTATTGTAACTTTTTTTCAAGTATCCACCCTGCCCTTCATGGTAAGCTAGATACTGATTATACGCATCCCATTTAGAAATTTTGGCTTTTTTATGACTTTTATTTGTATACCAACCAACAAAATCAATAGCATCTTTAAAGTTATCCCTATCTGCCCCTTTGTTTCCAGTTGCTTTAATGTATTCTTTCCATGTAGCATTTAGCACTTGAGCATAGCCATAAGCAGATGATTTGCGTTTCCAGGGAATAAAACCCAGTAATTTTTTTCTTCCTGGTTTTGCATCGTATTGAAAGCCTGATTCTTGTTTGAGTATTGCCATTTGGACGTGAATAGGTGTGCCCCATTTTTTTTGTGACTTCTTGGCGTGTTTATGCCATCGCCACTTATCATCAAATATCGTGCATATATTATCTGGATTTGAAGGCACTTTATGCACGCAAGAGGATAGTGAAATCCAGGCATAAAGAAGTAGAAAAAACAGCACTATAGAAACAAAAAATTCAAGCTTGCTTTTTTTTTGTATTCTATACCGTATCATCAGGTTAGTCTTCTTCAAGCAAGTTAACAATACTCATTAACGCTGGATATTCCCCAAACTTCTCAATTGCTTTTTTAGACTCTTCTTTAACACGTTCCTTATCATTCGCCATCCATAAAGTCTGTACCCATTCAAACCACATGAGTTCATTATCGTATTTTTCTTTTAATTTATATGAAAAATCAACGGCTTTTGGGTAATCATTTTTTGCTCGATAGCAAATTAGTTCACCAACTAAAAACGCCACATCATTAAAACGCGTATAATATTTTTTATACAGCTTTAGGGCTTTATCGTATTCATGATTAAACAAATAAGCACGAGCCAAACTTAAGTAAGGCCCTTGGTCATCTTTATCCAGATTAATGGCAGCTTTATACGCTTTAATTGCTTCACTCCACTGCTTTAAATCCATATGAATATTTGCAAGATTTACCCAAGCATCCTGGTAATCAGGTTTAAATTTAAGTGCGGATTTTGCATTTAGCAATGCTTCATTAAACAAACCAAGAGCTTGATTTGCTGTGGACAAGTTATTTAATACTTGGGGCTTTTCAATATTTTTATTTAGTGCTCTGGTTAAATATTTTTTTGCTTCCTTGTTTTGTCCAAGAGACAAAAGTGTTGAACCGTAATAC
>JALSIL010000387.1 GCA_026990095.1 Lysobacterales bacterium | reverse complement strand
TTTTAAACCTGGTTTTTACCGTAATACACAAAATGGTTAAAGAAGCAGAAGATTTTTCTACAATGGTTAAACTGGCAGCTAAAAACACAACCGTTTATGTAGATTTATTGTCATTTTTGAAAAACCCCAGGTTGGCCACTATGTATGCAGAAAGAGAAATCCTTAAAAAAATACAACTTGATTTGTTTAACAATGAACAAGGGGCTGCCAGGCGACCTGTAATAGAAAACAGCTCTTAATAGTAAATAAAACAACTTTTTAGCCTGTATTTATTTTTTCCCGGACGCTACTGAATGAAATTAATCGATTCGAGCCGAATACTACTTCTGAGTCAACACCTTGTTGATAGTATCTTGCCACTTTTGCTAGAGAAATAGGTTTTCCCGTAATAAGGTCTAATGCTCTGGTGACCCCATAAGCATCGGCTAGGTCTTCAAACTTGATCTTCTTTGCCCCACTCTCTTGTAAATTATACTGCTTTGCGTAGGCCAGAAATGCCTGTTCTCTACCTGACTTGTTGAGGGCCCCAAACAGAATGCTTCGATCATATTGTGATTGGGCAGCAGACACCCCTCCAAAAACTCCTCCGGTAATAGCTCCCGATATAAATCCAGTTTTAAAAGCCTCTCCAAAGTTTCCGCCCGTCCACTTAGCTGTTAGGCCACTAGCCAATCCTCCTCCTGTACCACCCACTAATGCCCCTGGAACTATTCCTTTAGCATTGAAAGATAGTATACCTCCAATAGCCCCACCTAATGCGCCTTGCCATAGTCCTTGTCCAATATTACCTTGATATACAGCAGAACTTAGCCCACCATTAAATGCACCGGAGACAGCTCCTGCTAGAAAAGGGCTACTTACTAATGAAGAAACCCCAAAACTAACTGCACCGGTAGCACCCCCAATTAAAGCACCCTTCCAAAAGCCATTAAAGAAATTGCCTCCATTATTTACCGCAGCAATTCCACTGGTTGTACCTCCTATTATTGCACCAATTATTATTGGAATACACACCGGGCACTCCCCATTCGGGTCGCTTAGCAGGGTGGGGTCCCGCCTTCCTGGCGGGCAGGTATTAAAGCCAAAATTATAAGGGGTTAGCCCGGCAAAGGAGGCAACCATGGGGTCCACTAAAAATAAATCTTTATCCTGTTCATTACAAACTTATATGGTAAGTAGAAGGCACAAGCGGTTGCTTGCGCCTGTTTGGGCTCGCGCCAGCTTGAGACGCATTGCGCTAGTTTTTCTTTTTACATGCTCGCACCAGCTTGAGTCTACATTAAACATATTTCAGTTCCTCTTGATCAAAAATATCAGGAAATTTATTCTTTATTTCACCTGATAAGTTAGAGATACTTTCATTTATACCTGACACAAAACTATTGTAGCTAGTTATAACTGAAACATCATTGAAATTCGTAGATATAGTAAGTTGGTCATGACTCTTAAGAATTATCATTTGACCTGCATCTGCTAAAAATATCCTCTCTTTACCTGTCAATAAAAGGTTTTCTAGGTTCTTTTTCCAATTTAGAATTATACTAAAAGCTGGTAAAAATATCCAGTTCCTCACTTCCTCAGAATTAATTTTACACATCTGAAAAATATCTTTATCATCAACACATAGCCGCACTGGTAGAAAAAAACACGTTTCACTGATTATCTCAAGAAAATAGTCTTTATCTATTGTTTCAACATCCGTTGAATGCAATTTGTCTATTTTATATATTAATTTAGTCATTTAAGTAACAAAGATAATGGATTTGGTACAGGATAAGAAGTGATTACAGTTCCGTTAGAAGTAAAAATTGTCCTAATCCAACTTGTTGGAATACCTGACTGTGTAGTTCCTATAATTCATCCAACATTTGTTTCTACTACAATGCTAGTTCCTTGGCGAGTAATTATACTTGACTGATCATAAAGACTATTCTGTATCATATTTTTTAATTGTTTAGCTCCAATTTCACCACTAAATTTTGAAACATCTTGAACTACTGTATACTCAAAATGCCTAAGATTAATATGGTCTAATCCCATTTTTGAATTGCCTTGA
>JALSIL010000386.1 GCA_026990095.1 Lysobacterales bacterium | reverse complement strand
ATGGGGAATCGACATGACTATCCAAAGTGAAGGTGGCTTAACAAAAGCCAATCACGCTCCAAGTCCTAGAGTGATTTACCTACTGCAACGCAAAACCAGCAAGCCAGGCAAAGGTTTAGGCAAAACAACTGGATGGATTCATCGTTTGGCACTAAAAAAACGCGGCGTTAAAACCATGGTCGGTTGCCATTACGACAAAATAGATGGTCAAGGTTTACATATCACCATTAAGAAGAAAGACAACAGCCAAGAACAGCACACACTCAATGTAGACAATATTATTATCTGTGCAGGACAAATCTCAGTTAATAAACTTTTTGATGAACTCAAAGACAAACTATCCACACATATTATTGGTGGTGCAGAATTTGCTGGAGAACTGGATGCTAAACGCGCAATTAAACAAGGTGTCTTACTTGGGGCTAAAATTTAAATAGCAATTCATGCTCGCTTTAATTACAATATCGCCATGAATGAATACAGCAAAAAAAAATCGCCTAAAATCAACAACCTTAAAGTGCCTCCGCAATCTGACGATGCGGAGCGTTCAGTCTTAGGTGGTTTATTATTGGTCAAAGATGCGTGGGATAAGATTGCTGATTTAATCAGCGAAGATGACTTTTACCGCAATGATCACGCCCTTATATTTAAAGCCATCAAAGCCTTGAGCACTGATTCCAAACCTTGTGATGTCATTACCGTGGGGGAATGGTTATCAACCCACCAAATCATAGAAGATGCAGGTGGAGAAGACTATTTGATAGAAATTGCCAGCAACGTCCCAGGGGCCGCCAATATAAAGGCTTATGCTGAAATTGTCCGTGAAAAATCAGTGCTTCGTCAATTGGTACAAATAGGCAACAACCTAACCGAACAAGCATTCAATCCTGAGGGCAGAAACAGCGATGATTTACTCGAAAACGCAGAAAAAGACGTTTTTAATATACGCGAACAAACCTTAAAAACCAAGAGTGGCTTTCAAGACATCAAAGGCTTGTTGCGTGATGCCATTGAAAGCATTGAGGAAATGGCAGAATCCGATGGCTCCATGACTGGCATCCCAACAGGCTTTACTGATTTTGACAAAAAGACCAATGGCTTACAAAAATCAGACCTAATTATTGTGGCAGGACGTCCTGCTATGGGCAAGACTTCATTTGCCATGAATATTGTCGAAAAAGCCGCCATTGCTCATGACGCCAGCGTTGCTATTTTTAGCATGGAAATGTCATCGGTGCAATTGGTTATGCGTATGCTTTCTTCGCTTTCACGCATTAATTCAAACAAATTAAAAACCGGCGACCTAAGTGACCATGATTGGCCTCGTGTCATGCAATCGCAACAATTAATGGCTAAATCACGTATCTTTATTGATGACACCCCTGCTCTTTCTCCCATGGAAGTTCGAGCGCGTTGTCGCCGACTCAAACGCCAACACGGTTTGGATTTAATCGTATTGGATTACTTGCAACTAATGCAAATTAAGGGTTCTGAAAATCGGGTCAATGAAATCTCAGAGATTTCACGTTCGCTCAAAGGGCTTGCCAAAGAATTAGATGTGCCAGTCATTGCTTTATCGCAACTAAATCGCTCACTGGAACAACGCCCAAATAAACGCCCAGTTATGTCCGATTTACGTGAATCAGGAGCGATTGAGCAGGATGCCGATTTAATTGTCTTTATTTACCGCGATGAAGTTTATAACGAAGACTCCATGCACAAAGGCAAAGCCGAAATCATTTTAGGCAAGCACAGGCATGGTTCTACAGGTATGGTTCCATTAACCTTTTTGGGTGAATTTACGCGTTTTGAAAACTTTCTCAACGATATTGGCATTGAGTCGCAAATACCCCCTAACCAAACGAATTAATACAGGTTAACCCATGAGCCGTGGAACTACAGCCATAATAAACCTTGCTCATTTAAAGCACAATTACACGGTTTTAAAAAAACAAGCACCCAACAAACTGGTTTTGGTTATCAAGGCGGATGCTTATGGTCATGGCATTAAACGCATAATTCAAACTTTAGGAACTGTTGACTGTTACGCGGTTGCCA
>JALSIL010000385.1 GCA_026990095.1 Lysobacterales bacterium | reverse complement strand
AATGACCATAGGCATTGGCGCTGGGCAAATGAGTCGTGTTGTCAGCGCAAGAATTGCCTCAATGAAAGCGCATGATGCCGATCTTCATGTAACAGGTTCGGTCATGGCATCTGATGCATTTTTCCCTTTTCGTGATGGCATCGATGCGGCGGCTGCCAGTGGTGTCACGGCGGTTATTCAGCCAGGCGGCTCTATTCGTGATGAAGAGGTTATAGAAGCGGCTAATGAGCACAATATGGTTATGGTTTTTACTGGAATTAGGCATTTTAATCACTAAGGAATAATAAACATGAAAAACAAAGTAATGGTAATCGGTTCAGGTGGCAGAGAACACGCACTTGCTTGGCGTTTGAGTTTATCACCAACTGTGCAACAGGTTTATGTGGCACCAGGAAATCCGGGATGTGAGCAAGAAAACAAGGTGACAAATATTGCCATTGCTGCCGATGATTACGATAAATTGCTAGCCTTTGCAAAAGACAACGACATAGACTTAGTGGTTGTAGGTCCTGAGCAACCTTTGTGTGATGGACTGGTTGATTTAATGACGCAAGCAGGGATTAAATGCTTTGGCCCAAGTGCCCTAGCGGCTCAATTGGAAGGTTCAAAAGCTTACAGCAAGGATTTTTTGAAAAAATACAATATACCAACAGCTCGTTATGCAAGCTTCACTCAGATTGAATCGGCGATTGATTACTTGTCTAAGCAAGATTTTCCTATCGTTATCAAGGCCGATGGGCTGGCAGCTGGTAAAGGTGTTATTATTGCTGAAACCAAAGAGCAAGGCATTAAAACTATTAAAGATATGTTAGCAGGCAATGCTTTTGGAGAAGCAGGGAATCGCATAGTTATAGAGGAGTTCTTGGTTGGGCAAGAGGCCTCTTTTATTGTTGTTGTTGATGGTGAAAACTTTGTACCCATGGCAACATCCCAAGACCATAAAGCACGCGATAATGGCGATAAAGGACCTAACACGGGTGGCATGGGTGCTTATTCTCCTGCTCCTTGTGTCACAAAAGAAGTGTTTGATAAAACAGTTGAGTGTATTATAAAACCAACTATTCAAGGCATGATTGACGAAGGAACTCCTTTTGTTGGTTTTTTGTATGCGGGCTTAATGATTGATGAAAACAACAACCCTAAGGTTTTGGAGTTTAATGTTCGATTTGGAGATCCCGAAACGCAGCCAATAATGATGCGCTTGCAAAGTCATTTGGATGAAATTTGCCTTAGAGCCATCAATGGAGATCTGAAAAATACAGAATTAAGCTGGGATGACAGAGCCGCTCTGGGTGTTGTTTTGGCAGAGCAAGGGTATCCCCAAAATTATGCCAAAGGGTCAAAAATAAATGGTTTGGATATTGAAATTAAAAATGTCAAAATATTTCATGCGGGAACCAAAAAAGAAGGAAAAAATACCGTAACTAATGGCGGCAGAGTGTTGTGTGTGAGTGCATTAGGTAGCACATTAAAGCAGGCTCAAAAACTTGCCTATTTGGCTGTTGATAAGATAAACTGGGAAAGTAAATATTGCCGAACTGATATAGGATTTAAAGCCATTGATTGATACTTTTCACCTGGTTGATTGTTGTAATTAAACCACAAAGTAATAAATGACTCACCAGAACCTTTTGTTTGTTGACAAAATCAATGGTTTTTGTGAATATGTTAACCATGTATTTGTGTGACTTTAACTAAATTGAATAATAAGACAAAAATTTTACAAAAACTCCTGTTAGCCACATCCTTACTGAGTGGTCAAATTGCGTGTGCCAATATGCTTTCGCCATTTGCGATGGATACGCAAACTCTTGGTATTAGTTACAGTAAAAACAATTCAATGTTTTTGGGTCAATGGAAAAGCCAAATAGCTGATAAAATTAACCCAGCTTTTTACTCAAACTTAGATGACTTAAGTACAAGTGCTAATTCTGCCAACTCAATGTTTTATTCTAAGTATTTAGTAACTACAAAACGTTTTATAGTCCCTGTTTTCACGGACAATTTTAGCCTTGAAGACATTGGCAGTAAAAGTTTGTATTTCTCCTTTGCTACAGAAAA
>JALSIL010000384.1 GCA_026990095.1 Lysobacterales bacterium | reverse complement strand
GCGTATTGCATTTTACTTTTACGAATATAAGCAATAGGAGTCATATTAAATTCTTTTTTAATTTTTCTATACAAGGAAGTGCGATTGATAAAGAGTTTCTCTGCTAAAAAATCCACATTTAAATTAACATGAGAAATATTTAATGCAATCATCTCATCCAATTTTTCTTGAAACGATGATTTAACTACCTTAGCATCATCTTTGTATTTATGCTTTATTTGTTTTCTAATGGTTTTTCTTGCTTCTATCAGACGATTGATACGGGCATCCAATTCATCAAAGTCAAAGGGTTTACTGATGTAGTCATCTGCTCCTGTATTTAAACCCAAAATGGTGTCGCTCTTTTCGGTCTTAGCTGTTAACATAACAATGGGAATCGCTTCTAACATTTTGTCTTTCCTGATAAAATTGACCATTTCAATACCATCCATTACTGGCATCATGACATCACTGACAATTAAATCAGGCAAATATTTTTTTGCTTGTTGCAATCCGATTTCGCCATTTTCTGCATCAATAATTTTATACTTATCTGCAAATTTATAGGTTAAATATTTTCTTAGCTCGCTATTATCTTCGACAATAAGCAGTGTCGTGGCATCATTTTTTGCCTTTTTCCTTGTTGCTTTAACAGCATTTTTTAGCTCCTCTTTTTCTTCCTTTTTCTTAAAGCTGTCTTTATCATGAGCCTCAACAAAATCATCGTAATCAAAATGTTTAAAACCTTGTTTAAACCATAGTGTAAAAGTAGAACCTTCGCCCAATTGACTGTCTAAAGTAACGTATCCACTATGTAGTTTCATGATGTCTTTTACAAACGACAAACCAATTCCTGAGCCCGCCTCTAATGCGTGTTGAAAAGATTGCCCTTGATAATAACGATCAAATAATTTCTCCTGAATTTCCTCTTCAATACCGCGTCCGTCGTCAGCAATCAGAACTTTAACCCAAGACCCATCAAATTCTATTGATAAGGTGATATTAACGTTATCTCCACTATATTTGATTGCATTAGAAATCAAGTTTGATATTATTTTTTTGACTTCTTTGCTATCACAATAGATAAAAACATCTTCTTGAGTGTTTTTATTAAAGCGTAAATTTTGGTTTTTATCCAGAGCCCAATTCATTAAACGTTTGATTTCAGAATACATGAGTTTATTCAAATTAACCTTAGAGACCTGTAACGGAAAGATATTGGTTTCTAACTTTTGAATATCCAACACATTATCAACCAATCTAAGCAGGTCCTGGGCATTAGTTAAAGCCGTATCCACAAGATAACGACCACTGGTATTTAAAAATTCTTTTTGCTTGTATAAGTCTTTTAATGGTGCAATGGTTAAGGCTAATGGCGTTCGAAATTCATGCGATACATTAGCAAAAAACCTATCTTTCAATTTCATTGCCTTTTCTTTTTCTCTTGATAAACTCATCACATCTTGTGCATGCTTGCTAATCGCTTTTAATTCATTCGAGTCGATCAAGGCTTGCAAAGAGTTGTCAATAAATGCGACTAAATCTTGAATTTCATCTACCCGAAGAATATTATCTTTCTGAATTTGTATTAATAAGCATTCATGGTCGAATTTTTTATTTTGATAAGTTTCTATTAATGGAATTAAAACAAATTGAAATTCTTCACCATCTACCGTTTGGATGGTATGAAAAAGCTTTTGTTGATAGCATTGTTGTGCGATTTTCTCATTATTATCATGCAGGTATTGTTGTACGGTATAGCAGTTGTTACTTTCATGTATCGTGGTGCATTCTAATTGATTATTTTGTACACTGATTCTTTTAATGCATTGCATGGGTGCGTACTTGATAATCATTTGAGCAAATTTTTTCTCAATTTCAAAAACATAACCTTGCACATCTTTCTTTTTGAGTATTTCGTCTTTAATTTCATGTAAAAAGTTGTTGATTAAGGTTTCACCAAGTAAAGCGCGGTTCGCCTTTAAGTATTTCATTCGAGAAATTTCACTGGATTTTTTATACACCAATGATTGATCAGCTAATCCAACAGCTAAAACAAAGGCATCAACCAATACTCCAATCT
>JALSIL010000383.1 GCA_026990095.1 Lysobacterales bacterium | reverse complement strand
ACTTCAACCAAACAAGGGTGGCCAAATAAAGGTAAATCTTTTACTGTTCGGCGAATATATCGATTAACAGTTGTTTTTAGTTTTGAAATAGGATCAATGATTCTGGTACGTTTGTCGCGGTTACAGATAATGATTATTTTACCCGATTCTTGCTGTTGAATTGTGTTGACTACTTGGGCGTTTATTCCTAAAATAGGTTTGGGGATACTTGTGCTCATTTATTCTTCTGCTTATAAAGTTGTTAGAAACCTTATAATACAAAAATACAAAGGACAGGCATCTATAAAGAATTGAGTTATACTGATCCAAGTGGGTATTTGCGCTTAAGAAAAGGTTGGTGGCGACTGCCAGCGGCAATTGCCATAACGGTGATAACATCGGGTGCTGCATCGGGTACACTATTTGCAGGCACAGCATTTGGAACGGCAGCAGTAGCTAATGGATTTGCAACAGTTATAATTGGAGGGACATTATCAGGAGGTATTGCCACAGGCACACTAAAAGGAGCAGTGAAAGGAGGTATATTTGCAGCGATTACATTTGGAATAGCCCATGGAGGAGCAGGAAGAAACGGGTGGATTGGAGCCTCAAAAACAGGCGGTTTTGATTACGCAAGAGCCTTTGCCCATGCAATAACGGGCGGAATAAGCGCAGAAGTTGATGGCGGAAAGTTCGGACATGGCTTCGCCTCCTCGATATTGTCAAGTGGTGCAGATAAGTTAGGGCTTGCAAATATACCAAAAAGATCAGGCAGAATTATTGCAAATGCCATCGTAGCAGGTACAATATCAGAACTAACAGGCGGAAAGTTTGCTAATGGTGCAATGAGTGCGGCTTTTAGGGTGGCGTTTAATGAGGCGATATATGTTAAAAATGGTGACGATGCAGTATTAACTAAATCTAGTTTAAATGTTAAAGAAGGATATGGCTCTGTAAATGATGCAGTGCTGGCTCAATATGCTGCTTATGATGCAGAATATCAAACAGCATCTGATAATAGCAATGAGTTACTTGGTGCTATATTTAAGACAGGAAGTAGGTTCTATTTTACTAATGTTGTTGAAGTAGAAGAACGTTTTAATGTTGGTATTTCAATATCAGGGCTAAAAAAAGGTTCAAGTTATGCTGCTTTTACACATACACACCCTGGTGGTAGTTTTGGGTTTGGCGGCGGCGATGATGCTCTGCCAAATAGCACTCAAGTCCCATTTTTCGTTAGGCTTCCAAGCGGTAAGGCTCTTAGACTAAACCCTGGTGGAGCTAAGAAATTTGCAAAATATAAAGCATCGTTAAAAAGAAGTCGATCAATGAGATCTCTGCCCCAAGAAATAGATGCAAAGAGGTTTGGGATTACTAATATATGTGGAGGTACTTCATCATGTTTAAACAAGCTTCAGTAATAATGTTTTTTTGTCTGATATTACCAATAGGTTGTTATGGTTCATATAAGAAAACAATAACGCTTAAATTTGACGAGGATAAAATAAAGATATTACCTTACAACAAAAAGCACAGACTAGAAATATCATTACCATATAAAAGTGGAGGGTATCTGATTCCGAAAAACATAGATGAAGCTACAAATTGGTTAATAGAAGGGTTGCCAAATGATTATATTGACCAGCTGATTAGTAACAATAATAAGGGTTCTGTAGGGTTGGGTTGGAAAGATTATGCAGGAAGTTCTTATTTTGCAATTGCTGACTATATTTACAAAATATGGAATTTGGATAAAGAAAGAATCAAAACAAAAATTTGTTCTAAAGAAAAAATAACATTATCTGATATTAATGAGGAATATATGACATGTGATTTTATAATTCTAGATTGTATGGAAACAAACTTAACTGGGGGTAGTTGCAGTCAGTGACTATAGAACAGTTATGACTTATTGGGGTCTACCATGGAAATTAGTAGTTGGACTATTGGGGTCAGATACGAATGCTGCTAAGTTAAGCCTGTTTAGCACGTTTTTTACCCCTGTGAGGAAGTTCTCGCATTATTGACCTTTTTTGGGTCATTAATTGATAAGGTTTTGGTCTTCTTTTTACGCATCTGGGTTCGC
>JALSIL010000382.1 GCA_026990095.1 Lysobacterales bacterium | reverse complement strand
GCTAAGAGAGATTCAAAGTTACTCTCCTATGAGGACCCTCAGTTATTTGGCACTCGCAATAGGTTGGTTTTAGATTTACAAGATAATAGTGATGGGGCAGGTTATGGGCTTACTTTAGAGCGTCCTTTTTATGAGTTGGACAGCAAGTACTCTTGGGGTTTTAATGCGTCTAAACTTAAGCAAGCAGCGACTCTTTATAAAGCAGGAGTCATTGACGATAAAATAACAGAAGAAAAACAAAATACATCTATTTTTTATGGTTGGTCAAAGAGGCCTCACGAAATATCTGAGATTTCAAAAAGTAATAAAGTACTAAGATTTAAAGTGGGATGGACAATCAATAAGATAGATTTTCTAAAATCGACTCGTGATCCACAGTTTAAAAAAACAAGTTTGAGAGAGTCATACCCTTGGATTGAATATAACTCACTTAATGAAAACTATATTAAAAAAACAAACTATAAAACAATGGGAAAAATAGAGGATGTTTCCTTAGGGCGCTCTTTTACTGTTGGTGTTGGTTTATTAAATAAAGCATTTGGTTCTGATGATAATCAGTTAAAAATCTCAGCAAAATACTCAAAAGGATATGCGCTAAAGGGTAATACACTTGGGTTTTTATCAGTGGCATCTAAGGCATATTTAGGATCAGGTAAACGCCAAGGAGAGACAATTTCATTTCAAGGGGATATTGATCATTTTAATAAAAAGGGTAATGATTTTTCATTAAAAGCAAAATTTAAAATAGCTAATAACTTAACACTCAATGAGCAGTTAGTATTGGGTGGCGGAGTAGGCTTGAGAGCCTATCCTATTGCATATCAAACAGGAAATAAGTCAATATTATTGCAGGCAGAAAAGAGAATACATTTTGATTGGTATCCTTTGCACTTAGTGAAATTTGGTGCCGTAATCTTTGCTGATGCAGGAACAGCTTGGGGAGAAGGCAACGATGCCAAAATGATGGCAGATATTGGTGTTGGTTTAAGATTATTCCCAACGCGCTCTAGTACAGGAAAGACGATACATATTAATCTTGCGACACCATTAGTTGACAGGAATAAAGTCAACAAATATCAGTTTTCGATTGGTACGAGCCAAACTTTTTAAATAATGCAGATCGTATAACAAAGAATATTTATAGCGATAACATAAAAAATAAAGCCCGCAATATAGTGCGGGCTTTATTTCTGGATTAAACAACACTCCTACAAGCCTCCAAACATCCATCTTCGTTGTTATATGTTCCACAAAGGGATAACCATTTGTAAAACATATGCCTAGAATATGAATGCTTGAAAACTCGTAGAAGCATTGCCTAATCAACAGAGCTAACCTATAGTTGGATTATTCTAATTATTGGAGCTTCACCTTGAATATTACTGACCTGCTTTTAGATAAAAGTAATTCAAATGCTATTTCAGAGTTTGCAAATAAATTTGATGTAGATGACTCACAAGCTAAAGATGCAATTTCATCTCTTGCTAAATCACTTTCTCGAGGACTTGGCGTAAATACAAAAAGTGAGGATGGGTTGGGAGGTTTATTTGACGCTTTAAACAAAGGTAATCACTCGCGTTACCTTGATGACCCTTCACTTTTAGGACGTAAAGAAGCTACCGAAGAAGGCAATGACATTCTTGGTCATATTTTTGGTAACAAAGAAGTTAGCCGTCATGTAGCAAAACGTGCATCAAAAGAAACAGGCATAAGCGGAACGCTTTTAAAGAAGATGTTACCTGTGGTTGCCAGTATGGTAATGGCAGCATTGGGTAAAAAGATGCTTGGAGGGGGCGGAAGGTCACGCCAAGAGTCAACGGGATTCCTTACTAAAATATTTGATAAGGACAATGATGGTTCAATGGTTGATGATGTACTAGGAATGGCGTTTAAAGCATTTATGTCACGCTAAAATCAGCATTTCATTATGCCCACCCCCCCTGTTTTTCGATGATTTGTATTCTAAAGAAGTATAAATCATCGAAAAACAGGGGGGGGCAATGTCATTGAAATAAGCCATAAGTACCTGATAAATTTAAGCATATCTATATCCTTTTCTTAGCATT
>JALSIL010000381.1 GCA_026990095.1 Lysobacterales bacterium | reverse complement strand
CATCCTTTTTTGCTTTGCAAGTTCTTTTTTAATTTATTTTAATTTAATTTTTAATTGGTTTTTCAACCAGTCAAAACAACTAAAATAACCACCTGCATTTCCTCGAGATTATTCCTTCTAGGCTCTCTATATAAAGCCTAATTTGAACACTTCAAGTCACTTTAGAAAGTTGCCTTTCTCAAGCGAGATGCGCATTATAGACACGCAACTTTCAATGTAAAGAACTTTACCGCTTTATTTTCTATTTTAGACTAACTTTTTTATCAAGCAATGCAAACACCAAGCAACACCATGGATCTGGTATTTTTATTTAATTATCAACAAAGAATTCTATTTCGGCAAATCCTCCTCCTTCATCTATTACCATGACATGATAGGAATCCTTTTTTAAATCTCGCAAATCCAACTCATTAGCTGTTGATTCTTGCAAACCACCATTAACAAACCAATACAATTCTTGCTGACTAGCACCATTCACATTTAATTCTACAATAGGTAATCTATTGCTTCCAGGTGATGGGTACAGTGTTGCATGATTATGCACTCCACTAATTTCTATCTTAGTTAAAGAAACGTATTCTTGACAATTAGAACTATATTTTGGCAATAAATTCATCCTTCTATTGGCAAATGACAACCACGGCTCTAGAACTTGAGGCCATAAAACTATTTTTTTAGTCATTGTGTGCTTAGGGTAACAAGAAGGAAGAACGCGTTGACCTGTCTTACTATCCATAGTGACTTCTAACAACTCTGTAGAATACCCCAATTTCAATTCATCTGACAATGTCGGTGGAGTAACATCATCCATTAAATAGGCTAAGCGTTTTTTATGGCAATATTCCTTTTTCTGCAATGACAGCTTCTTCCCCAATGGCCAACAAATTTTTTCTAAACTTACATTAAATGGTTTTTGTGGTAGCTCTAACATTTCTTCTGGTAACATGGCGAGAACTTTTTTTAATAATGGCACTGCCGATGCTCTGCCACTATTTTTTTCCATAAAGACACCATCTGGACGCCCTACCCAAATGCCTATGGTTATCTTATTATTGCTTGCCATTACCCAAGCATCACGATTGCCATAGCTTGTTCCTGTTTTATAAGCTATTTTCAAGTTGTTAATGACTGTTTTTGAATGCAATGAGTTTAATGAAACTTGTGATAATATATTTTGAATAATCCAGGCACTGCCTTTTGTCAGAAAAGTAGTCTCTTTATATGGGTCAGATTGACTCAATCTGAGTGCAGTGGCTTTACCCTCATGACCTAGGCTTCCAAAAATTCCCACAAGTTCGTCAAGCTTGACTCCACCACCTCCTAGTGCGATAGATAAATTAGGTTTGGCATTAACAGGCAAGTGTAAATTCAAGCCTGCATTTTTTAAACGCGCATAAAACAGTTCTGGCGACAACTCATTTAATACCTGAACAGCTGGCATATTCAATGATCGTCCTAAAGCTTGTGACACACTAACTGGACCATTAAATTTATTAGTGAAATTTTTGGGTCGATAACCTGCATAAGACTGCGGAACATCAAACAACAGCGACTCAGAATGTATCAAACCTTGATCAATAGCTAAACCATAAATAAATGGCTTTAGTGTAGAACCTGACGAGCGAACCGCTTGCACCATATCCACGTGACCAACGCGTTCATTATCAAAAAAATCAGCACTGCCAACATAAGCTAAGGCACTGGCATTTTCATTATCCATAACAACTAGCGCAACCGAGCTTTTCTTTGGCATTGTTGCACTGTATTGTTTAACCAACAACTCCAAATCGGTTTGCAAAGCAATATCAATCGTAGATTTTATGAGCGATTGCTTTGGATAAGCCTTAATTAAGCGACGTGTCAGCAATGGCGCAATCATCGGATGAGTGTTGTATTGTGCCCAAATTTCTTCTTGCTTGGCTTCCTTAATAGTTTGTTTGTCCCAAACTTCAAACTCTGCCAAGCGATTGAGTAATTTATCGCGTGCTTTTTTTGCTCGCTGTGGGTATCTGTCAGGGCGAAATCGCGAAGGAGATTGGGGCATAACGGCCAGTAGAGCGGCTTCGG
>JALSIL010000380.1 GCA_026990095.1 Lysobacterales bacterium | reverse complement strand
AATAATCTGTTATGTTTTCACAAAATTTTCAAATGCACCTATAATAACCTTTTTTAATAAAAAACAACTATGAATAACTACGATTTATTTACACAAGCACAAAAGTTTATTCCTGGCGGTGTTAATTCACCCGTTCGAGCCTTTAAAGGAGTTGGTGGCGATCCATTGTTCATAAAAAAAGCCAAAGGACCCTATATTTACGATGTCGATGACAAAGAATACATCGACTACATCGGTTCTTGGGGGCCGATGATTGCGGGCCATTGCAATAAAAAGGTCTTAAAAGCCGTGCATAAAGCCGTTGATAATGGCATGAGTTTTGGTACACCTACTGAACAAGAAGTCACTCTGGCAGAAAAAATGTGCAAACTAATTCCATCCATGGATATGGTGCGAATGGTTAACTCAGGAACGGAAGCCACCATGAGTGCAATAAGGCTAGCACGTGGTTTTACCAACCGCGACAAAATTATAAAATTTGAAGGCTGTTACCACGGCCATGCCGATTCCTTTTTAGTCAAGGCTGGCAGTGGCGTTTTAACCCTTGGAATCCCAGGTTCTCCTGGTGTTCCAGCAGCAGTTGCCGATTTAACTTTAACCGTGCCTTATAATGATTTGGATGCTTTAGAGACAATGATGAAAGCCCATGGCAAAGATGTCGCGGCTATTATTGTTGAACCGATTGCAGGTAACATGAACATGATTTTACCCTTAGCTGGTTATTTGCAAGGTCTTCGTGATTTGTGTGACAAGTACGGAAGCGTATTAATTTTTGATGAAGTCATGACGGGTTTTCGCGTGGCATTAGGTGGGGCTCAAGAAGTTTATGGAGTCACTCCTGACTTAAGCACTTTTGGTAAAGTCATTGGCGGCGGTTTGCCAGTTGGTGCTTTTGGTGGACGCAAAGATATTATGTCTTATATTGCTCCCCTTGGTCCAGTTTACCAAGCAGGGACTTTATCAGGTAATCCCGTTGCCATGACGGCTGGTTCGGTAATGTTAGGTATTATTTCTGCCGATGGTTTTTATGATGACTTAGCGGTCAAAACTCAAAATTTGGTTAATGGACTGCAAGCTATTGCGGATAAAAACGGCATTGCCTTTAGAACGGTTAATGTTGGTGGCATGTTCGGCATGTATTTTACAGAAGACAAAAACATACACAACTATGATGACTTAAGCAAATGCGATGAAGAGCGTTTTAAAAAGTTTTTTCACCGCATGCTTGAACAAGGCGTTTATCTAGCTCCATCGGCTTTTGAAGCGGGTTTTGTCTCCTCTACACATGATGAGGTGACCTTAAGTAAAACATTAAAAGCGGCAACCTTTGCCTTTTCTGAGTTAAACACATAGGGCAAAGAAATGGACGAATCATCTTGGCTACAAGCAGTTTTGGATTGGGTGCAACTGCACCCACATGCCACTGGTTGGATGATTTTTCTCGTCGCTTTTGGCGAATCTTTATTGCTGGTTGGCATCTTATTGCCAGGTGCGGCCTTACTTGTTGGGCTGGGCACTCTCATTGGGCTTGGCGTCGTTGATTTTAAACTCGCATGGATTACGGCATCAATTGGTGCCTTTGTTGGTGACGGCATTAGTTTTTGGATTGGGCATCATTACAAAGAAAGGTTATTGAAAATATGGCCCATGTATAAATTCCCTCGATTGATTGAACAAGGGCAATCATTTTTCAAAAAATGGGGGTTATTGAGTGTTTTTGTTGGGCGATTTGTTGGCTTGGTTCGTCCAATTATCCCCGCTATTGCTGGCATGATGCAAATGCCAATCAAAAAATACATTGCCATAAGTACCATTGCCGCAATCTTATGGTCACCTTTTTATTTGTTGCCTGGTATGCTCTTTGGTAATGCCATGGGCGTTATGTCAAAAGTGGCTGGAAAACTCGCTATTTTAGTTTTGATTTTTGTGGCAACCCTCGCCTTAGTCTATTGGGTTGTTCATTTGTTATATGCCTTTTTATTACCACGCACACATCGCATCTTAAGCCATGCTTTGATATGGACACAAAAACACCCTCATATCGGCAAGCTAACTGCTGGATTAATTGACCCTCGAAAACCTGAAAAAGGTTCTTTGGCATTAATGGCCACTTTTATTGTTGCCATCACAATTACCGCTTTATTTTTTAGTTTAAACAGTCAAACCGTTAGCACATGGTCTTTGCAAGTTGATAATTTTATGCTCGCATTTCATACCGATTGGACGGAACCCGTCATGTTATTTATCCTGTCAGTTACCCATGATTTGGCCATTTTAATTCCATCAATAATTGTATTTTTATGGTTAATTCGGCGCAAGAGAGGTGTCGCTGCAGGGCATTGGGCATTTGTCGTTATTACTGGTTATATTCTTTCCTTATTAATTAATTATTTTTCTCACGAAAATACCCAAAGCTGGTTCGGCTACCATCACTTGACCTGGTTTATTACTGTTATCGCTTTTTGGGCAGCACTTATATCTGGTGCTTTACCACATAAAATGCGCTCTTGGCCTTATACCTTAGCCACTTTGTTAATTGCTGTGGTTTCTTTTGCTCAGTTGTTTTTCCACCAAATGGGTTTAGGTGTTGTATTAATCTCAATCTTCAGTTCCATTCTGTGGGCATCAGTGGTTGCGATTGCCTACCGCATGCGTGCACGCAAACAATTTTTAGGTTGGCCCATTTCCGCACTATTTTTTAGCTTTCAAGGCATTGCAATAATTTTTGTTCTTATCTTTTTTGCAGGACAATTCAAAGAAACTCAACCCTTGACTAACAAAATTTTATCAGAGCAACAATGGTTAAATTGTGAACTTGTGGAGCGCACGGATTGGCTCAATCGCCCCAAACAAGCTTTTTCTATCCATTACATGGGAAATTTATCCGAATTAAGCAAGGAATTGGCTCAGCAAAACTGGACGACTCTAAAGCCCAGTGCCTGGAAAGACGTATTCAAAGCCTTAACGACAGATGAAAACAGTGATGAAATTGCCATTATTCCTAGCACAAACAATGGTAAGATAGAATCCATGATTTTTACAAAAGCCGACAGTCAGGACTTAATAGCCTTGCATTTGTGGCAACAACCCATTTCCATAAATAATTTTGAACAACCCGTTTATGCAGGTTATATTTCACTGCACAAAATTAATCAAAAGCTGGGTTTAACCTACTGGAAAAACTTTGTTGATAACAAGGCACTTGACGCCTTTATTCAATCCATAAATTCAAGCAAAAACTTAAGAATTGACTACAATAACAATCAGTATTTTATCCGTCAACAAGAACCATAAGGAAATAACAATGAACTTTATACTAGAATACTTCCACCACCTTTCAAATTTTGGCAAAACAGCTATTATATTGAACATTCTTTTCTTCGTACTTTCGGGGGTTATCTTTAAGTACATTGTAAAACCCACAGATGACGAAGAAAAAAATTCTAAAAGAATATTTTGGCTGCGTTTTTTAAATTTTTTATTGTTGATGATTTATGTGGCTGATGCCTTTATTAATGGCAAATCCAACGATAACGAATGGTTGCTCAAAGCGTCGCAAACAGGCTTGGTGTTTCTTATCTCTTACCTGTTTATCCAATTTTCCCACGCTTGGGCTTTGCAGCATTACGGCAAAGAAAAAACGGTCGATGGTGAAGAAATCAGTGCCAGCACCTACAAATCTGAAATGATGCATATCCTAATTATTGCCATCACTTTTATAGCTGCCGTGCTTTTATTGGTCAACATCTGGAATGTCACCAACTGGTTGCAAGCCACAGGTGTATTGGGTGGGTTATTAGTTATACTATTTGCCACCAAAGACGCCTGGGCTGTTGACAGTGCGCATGGATTAATCCTCCTTTACAACAACGACCTCGAACCGGGCGTGGTTTGTCGCATTCCAGAATACAACATTTTAGCCATCTTACGTAAAGTATCACTCACCCAAACCACCTTTCGCGACTTAGTGCAAAAGCACAAGATTGTCATCCCAAATGCCAAGCTTCGTAACACCAAAATTGAAGTTCTCAACCGTTCTGGAAGCACCACTTGGAATGATTATATAGAGTACAAAATTGGCTATTCCTCCACCGCAAAAACTGTTTACGATTACTTTGAAAAAGTTTGGGAAGTTGCGTGTGAAAAAAACAGTGCCTTAAACATAGAAAAAAAGCCTAAAGTTTCACTTATTGAAGCCGGTGACCATGCTATTTTATGGCGACTGCACTATCCGTTGGATAATATCTACCAACTCAAAGCCGCAAAATACGCCATCAATCGTGTGGCATTTGATTTGCAAGATGAGTTTAATTTGTCGCTTTCCACCCCTATAACCCATCAAGCCATTGGCGAAACATTAATAGAAGTGGAAAATAAAAACTCAGAATTCAACCCCGATAATTCCCAACCAAACGCATAAAAGTATAACTAATTGATACTCTAGGTTACTTATATGCACTTAAATTATTAATTATTGAAAGCTGTGCGTGAATAAATGATGATGCATACTCCATTAATATTAGGAGAGACCTTTGCGACAAATTATTTTATTATTAACCCTGCTTTCCCTAAGTGGCTGCCTCATGGGAGAATACAGGCAGCGACACACACGTTCAACTTCGTTGGTTCAATTTCTGTACCCTGATGGAAAGTTGCCCTTAACTGATAAAACAAATCCCGTTTTAAATCTGCCTTTAAATGTGGGTTTGGCATTTATTCCAGATAAACGAACAACCACCATCATTTCACCTGTCACCAAAAACAAATTATTAGAAAACGTCAAAAATGCATTTGAGAAGAAAGAATACGTGGATAGAATCACAATAATTCCAGAACTGTACCTCCAAAGCAATCAAGGCTACTCAACATTACAACAAATCAAAACACTCTACAACTTAGACGTTATCGCTTTGGTTTCTTATGACCAATTACTTAACAGCCAAGAAAACCTATTAAGCCTCTCATATTTAACCATTGTTGGTGCCTATATTTTTCATGGAACCGATTACAACGTTAATACCTTAATGGACTTAGCCGTTGTCGATGTCAATTCACAGAGCATATTGTTTCGTGCAGCAGGCACAAGTACCTCACAAAACAAACGAGTTTCCTTTCCCAAACATAAAAAAGCCTTTAGAGACAAACAAAATCAAGAATTTGAAATAGCCATGGCACAGATGCAAGAAAACTTAGTTTTAGCATTGGATAAATTTGAGCAAAGATTGCGAAACAAAGAAGCCAATGAAAATATAAAAGTGAATTACCGTCAGGGATATACTGGAGGCTCTGTTTCACTAATGTTATTGTTTGCATTAATCGCAATAACGCTACACAAAGCCCACCAAACAAGAAAAAATCATGTACCAAGCCAATGATTTTCACTGGTGGCAATTAATCACAGCCCATTTTTACCATTATGACTGGATGCATTTGGGCTTAAATTTAATGGCATTAATTTTGCTGCTGTACCTTATTCCTGCAAATGCTAAACAAAAACTCAGTGTTTGTTTAATAGCCATAGCCACAGTTGATGGTTATTTACTCCTGTCTAATGTTCGGTATTACGCAGGTTTTTCAGGCTGTAATTACGCCTTAATTGGTTTGGCCTGTTACCAATTGCTTGAACAAAAAAAAGTTAAAAAAGCATCATTAATAATTGTAAGTTTATTCGTCTATGTGTTTCTTTTTTCAGAAAAACAACACCAAACCCAAAGCATTGTATGGCACTCATTAAAACAAGCGCATGTATTGGGATTTATCTCAGGGTTAATATTTTCATGGTTAATTAAGCAATTGTTGGTAATCTTTATGTGGCTTGGATGCAGAAAAGTGACCCATGTTATTCTGTAGGGATAATATGTTGCATTAAAAATAATTATAAAATAAGTAAAAATAAGTTAAAATTTTGTTATTTTCTTGGTATACTCGAAAAATGAGGAAAGGAATCCTTAAAAAATACTCATGGAGTGAATTAAATAATAAACACTTTTTGCCCAATAAGGCTAGGAGAAAAATGTAGATGAAAAATAAACGTAATCCAATGTATTTTGCTATTAAAACAGCACTTATGACAGGAGCTATTATGGCTGGAAACTCTGTTATGGCTGCTGAAGAAGGCGAAGAAAAAGTAGAGCTAGAGCGTGTAGTAACGACTGGTTCGCATATTCGTTCAACTGATTTAGAAACCGCAGCTCCAGTATTTTCAATAGATAGAGAAGATATCGCAAGATCTGGACTAACTAATGTAGGTGATTTGCTAAGACAAATTCCTTCAGCTGGTGCCTCGTTGAACTTAACTAATAACAATGGTGGTAATGGAGCTATTCAGGTTGACTTAAGAAACTTAGGTTCAAATAGAGTGCTCGTTTTAGTAAATGGTAAGCGTTGGGCAACATCGATTGCTGGCTCTGCAGATTTTACTACCATTCCAATAGCTATAATTGAAAGAATTGACGTACTAAAAGATGGTGCCTCAGCTGTTTATGGTTCTGACGCAATTGCTGGTGTAATTAATGTAATAACTCGTACAGACTATGAAGGGATAGAAGCCACTGCCTACTTTGGACAGACAACGGAAGGTGATGGTGCAGGTCAAACTTACAATATTTCCATGGGCACTAATTCGGAAAAAGGCAGTGTGTTTTTTGATGCTTCCTATACTAAAACTGATCCAATATGGGCAGGTGATCGTGAAATATCAAAAGACCCAACTTTTGGAACAGGTAATACGCAAGGTAGTTCGGGTACGCCTCAAGGTCGTTTTATAATTTTTGATCCAGATGGTGGTTTTGTTAATGCAACGACTACACCAGGTTCAAATGGATTTAATACGCCAAATGACCCTGACTTGATTCCATTTACAAATGCAACAAGATTTAACTATGCACCAGATAATTACTTATTAACGCCTCAAGAAAGAACATCGATATATGTTCAAGGTAAATATCAGTTAACTGACAATATTTCCTTTAGTTCAGAAGCACTATATAATCGTCGTCAATCTGCTCAGTTTTTAGCTCCAACACCACTGTTTATCGGACTTTTTGGAGGCACGAACGGGAACGGCGACTTGATTGGTGTTGGTGGTAATAACCCTTATAACCCATACGGTGTGGACTTAACGCCTACCTATTCAGATTCTGGTCTGCTGCTTTTAGGCAGAAGAATGATTGAGCAAGGCAATCGTAAATTCCAACAAACAAGTGACACTTACTATTATAGTTTAGGTTTTGAAGGCTATATTGATGCGGGTACAGGTTGGGATTGGTCAGCAAATTATACATTTAATCAGAATGATCAACTTACTGTTACTGAAGGCTTGTTAAACACAGACAGAGTAACTACGGCTTTAGGCAACAACTGTGTTGGTGATTGTGTTCCATTAAACTTGTTTGGTGGTGAAGGATCAATAACTCAGCCAATGTTAGACTATATAACATTTATTGCACAGAGTAATTCTCAAACAAAACTGCTTTCTTATACAGGGGTTGTTTCGAGTGAATTAGCTGAATTACCCGCCGGTCCTCTAGGCTTTGCTGCTGGTTATGAACACAGAAGACATTCAGGCTTTACACAACCAGATGCTTTGATTGTTTCTGGTTCAACAAGTGGTAACGCGGCACAGCCAACAAATGGTTCTTATCTGGTAAATGAGTTTTATGCTGAATTTAACGTTCCATTATTGGCAGATATGCCTGGTGCTGAGATATTAGAGTTGAGTGTAGCTGCCCGTTATTCTGACTATGATAATTTTGGATCAAACACGAGTACAAAAGTTGGTTTACGTTGGAAGCCATTTGAAGATTTGTTGGTTCGTGCCACTTATTCTGAAGCGTTTAGGGCACCAAGTATTTTTGAAGCTTTCTTAGGGCAAAGAGACTCATTCCCTGACTTGACAGATCCTTGTAATGGTATAGATACAGATGGTGACGGTGCTCCAGATACAAACCCTAACAACGTGCCTGGTCAAGAAGGAACGCTACCAGGTTGTGCGGGTGTTCCAGGAATTTATCAACAAGCTAATTCACAAATCAGAATTACGCAAGGTGGAAATACAAACTTAACGCCTGAGACTGCAGAAAGTTATACCTTAGGTTTGGTTTATGAACCAAATATGATAGATGGCTTAGTTTTCACTTTTGATTATTATAACATCCAGATTGATAATGTAATTACAACTGTTGGAGCAGCTACAATTCTTCAATCTTGTGCTGCAGATAATATTAACGGTTTGTGTAATTTAATGGATCGTGATCCATCGGGTTTTATAACTGATATAAGAGATTTCACTACAAATGCTAACCAACTAACAGTGAGTGGCTTTGACTTTGTAACTACCTATCAGTTTGATACAGACTACGGTTTATTTTCCGTAAATTGGGACAATTCATACACTGATGAATATAAAACCACTGTAGTTAATGCAGGTGGTGGTTTGACAGAACTAAATAGCTTCTTTAATAATGGAGGGGTAGTACCTGGCACGACTGATACAGATGCATTGGTTCATAGAGGAACAGGTCAAAACCTATTTAGATTAAGGTCTAACCTAGGTCTTAACTGGAGTTATGGTGATTGGTCTGTTTACTATCAAGCACGTTACATTGCAGGGTATGAAGAGTCTTGTGACCCAGATTTAAATGACAATATTGATGTTAATACCGTTCCTGATGGATTCTTGTGGTGTACTTACGCAAGTACTGGTGTTGATGCGAATGGTCAACCAACTAACCCTAATGGTGACTTGGATCGTAGGCATGTTGGTGGTGTTACGTATCATGACATTCAGGCTCAATATCAATTAGCTGATTACGACACAACATTCATGTTTGGTGTTCAAAACCTATTTGATAAGCAACCTCCTTTAAGTGCACTAGCTTTTGCAAATAGCTTTAGTCCTGCTTACTATGATGGTGCGGGTCAGAGATGGTATTTTTCAGTTACAAAACGTTTCTAAGTTGATTTAAATTTAGATTCATAATAAATTGAAAATTATGTAAAGAATAAAGCCCATCAATGATGGGCTTTATTTTTTTCGCAAAAACAGATGAAATAATCATGTAGACTAGCTCGAATATTTCATAGGAGAATGGAGTTTAAAGGGAAAATAGCGAAATAGGTTGCATAAATATCACTATATACCTAGTTATTCATAGGTTTTAGTGATATTTGTGCAAGATATGAAGCTAGTTTTTCTTTAAAGCCACTTGTACAAAGTGTAACCGTAACAATGTTGAGATAAGGTGTTGTTATTTAAAGATAAATGCCTTATTTTTAGCTTATCCTATGAAATATTTGGGCTAGATTAATTTATGATTTTAAAGCATAGGAATTAATAATCTTTGATAAACAAACAACTATTAACTTCATCAAGGCAAAGAAGTATAATAAAATTCGTATTCTATGGGCTTTATTTTATGCACATCAATAAAAAAAACATTAATAAATACAGTAAAAAACACAGTAGGAAATTAAATAAGAAAGGTTATTTGAGAATAAGTAACTTTCTTGAAATTGAGTTTGCAGATAAAATATTTGACTGTTTAACAACCACGCTGGAGTGGGATTTAGCTTGCCTCATTGGCTCAGTGCCGCAAACGTTTAAAGGCGTTAAAAATATAGATAAACTGGAAAACGAAATACAGCAAAAATTAATATCACAAACAAAACAACCTTTCCAATTTGTTTATAACACTTATATGATGGTTACAGGTTACATAGAAAAAAGAAACCCTGGTCTCTACCTAAATTATGTACTTGAATGGTTAAATTCAAAAGAGACAAAAGATTATTTTAAGATTCTGACACAAAATGATTCTCTGGTAAAAATAAATGCCCAAGCCACACGATATTTACCAGGTCATTACTTAACACAGCACAATGATGAGAATATAGATGAGGGGCGTATTTATGCTTATGTAATAGGGTTATCAAAAAATTGGAACCCTGATTGGGGGGGCTTATTACATATTCTTGACACAAAGGGAGAGATTAAAAAAACAATGATACCGGAATACAATTCCTTATCAATTTTCAAAGTGCCTCAAAATCATTTTGTATCAATGGTAACGCCTTTTGCTCAAGAGCAAAGATTGGCTATAACTGGTTGGCTTTTATCAAAATAAATGTTAAATCATGCAAATTTTCTTTTAATAATATATAACGGAATTAGACAAGAGGTGGCTTTAATTGGTAGGGCAAAGACCGTGTTTTCTGTATCGTGCTTTGGGTATTATAAATTGATTACGTATGATTTGAAATTAAGAAAAAGGGTTGATATGTGCTGTTATGTAGGGCTGTCAAAGTTATGGAATTATTAAAACAAGGCTTTCACAACTTTTCTCAGGGGTTGTATGATTATTCCCACAAATGTGCCATTGAAGTAATTAATAGAAAATACAATATTGATGCTTATATGCTAGCAGGAATGTCTTTGCACAAACTTGAAAAATATGATGATGCTGATAGGTATTTAGAAATTGCATTTAAAGAAAGAAAGGAAGTGGTGGCAATTCAACTCTATTATTTAGAAAATCTTAAGAAACTTATGGAATACAACAGAGCCATAGCATCGATTGAAAAGTTGGAAACAATTGTTCCAGAATTAGTTTCCTTGGCAGTGGATTTATATGAACTAAATGGTAACTTCGCAAAAGCAATTGAATTGTCTTATGAGATTAAAGACAGCATTAAGAAACATGAAATGCTGGCTTGGAATTATGAAAAATTAAACAATATTAAGGCGGCAAAGGTTGAAGCTAAAAAAGGATTGCACTTAGATAAAAATAGTTTTAGGCTTAATGTAACATTAGCAAAATTACACATAAGAAAAAGTCGTTATAAAAAAGCAAGAAACAAACTTAAAGCAATAAATAAACAAAAATTGAATGAGGTAAATTTATCTATATTTTACTGGGTTAAAGCGCAGTGTTTTGAAGGATTAGGACACTACAAAAAAGCGTTTAAAAATTACACAAAATCAAACAACTATCTAAAACAAACTTACAGTTATAAAAAATTGACGGGTAAAAATTACTATACTTTTGATAAAATTCACATCCTATCACATTATTTTAAACAAAAACCTATGTTTGACAACTTAATCCAATGCCAGCATTCGATAACATTTATGGTGGGTTTTCCGCGTTCAGGGACAACCTTACTAGAAAACATGTTAAATGCACATTCGCAGGTATCCACAGTTGAAGAAAAGCCTCTAGTAGATGACATTTTGGATTACTTTTTAAAAACACCTAAATCAATAAATAAACTGAAAACAATAACAACAGAAGAAATTATAAATTTACAAAAATCATACATTGATAAAAGGCAACAATTTAATATGAAAGATAGGGAAGTTGTAATAGATAAGCTACCCTTAAATTTAATTCATATAGGCATATTGTATAGGGTGTTTCCAAATGCAAAATTTATTATTTCGACAAGGGATGTCCGTGATGTTTCTTTGAGTTGTTATTTTCAAAATTTTGCACTAAATGATGCGATGTCCTATTTTCTTGATTGGAAAACGACAAGAAAATATTTAGATGAGCTTATGTTGTTAGGGATGATGGTTGTGGATAATTACCCGATTAAGCATCAAATAGTTAAGTATGAAGATTTTGTTGAAGAACCTTTTGAACACATAAAGGAATTGATTAAATTTTTAGGTTTAAAGTGGGAAAACGGGCTAAAAGACTATAGAAGTAAAATAAAGGGTAAAAATATTAATACACCAAGTTACGCCAGTGTTACTAAAAAGATAAACTCCCAGCGGATACAACGTTGGAAAAACTACGAAGAATTTTTTAATTAAAAAACAAATTGTGCCCCAGGTTTATTGGGTAAAACATCAAAAGCTATAATTGCTCGAGTGTCGTCTTTCTTGAAAGGGTGTACATAATGCTCGTACCACGGTGGAAATAAAACAATCAATCCTTCTTTAGGTTCAACGCGTCGGTTATAAGGAAATCCATGATGCCAGGCGGCTAAATTTGGTGTGATAAACTCGATACAGCCTTCTGGATTTTTTAAGTGTTTTGGCATTTTTATATAATAACAACCACTAGCAATGATTCCAGGAGAGGGATGTGCATGAGGAGCTTGCCAATCGCCTTTATGTAGGATATTAGCCCAAGCATTTGGAAACGGATCAACTTGAGATGCAGCTTGTCCGAAGTGATGTTTCAAATAGGTCTGGATTGCTGGCATGACAATGGTTTTTCTGAACTTCTGTATGTGTTTATTATCAATATCGAGAAAATTTATTTTTGTAGGCGTTTGATATCCACCCATTGTTGTAATGGTTTGAGAATTTACTTCATTTTGGTCTGTATCTTTATAGCGATCTTCAAGATCTGCAATTATTTTTAATAAATGAAGGTTAAGTTTTTTGGTGCCTTCGTGTTGCCTTAGCATAACCGTTGTTGGAACGTGAACTTGAATGTCGTCTTTGAAATTAATACTCATGATTGCACCAATGAACTATTTATAAAATATTAATCCATTATAAAACGGAATATTAAATATTTAACACTATTTTAATGAAAATACAAAATTCTTGATAACAAGCAATTTATTGCCATTTTTCTAAGGTATTAACAAAATAAGACAGGAACATATTGCATTGATGGGCGTCCAAAACTCGATGGTCAATTGTTAATGAAACGTAACACATGGGTTTGATGCTCATCATGTCTTGCCCATTAATTTCAGTTACTACCACTCGTTTTTCTATTTTTCCGATGCCTAAAATAGCCGATTGGGGTTGATTAATGATAATGGGTGTGGCAATTAATGAACCGCTGACTCCATGATTGGAGATGGTAAATGTTCCGTTTTGGACATCTTGTGGTGTTAAGGTTTTACTTCGTGCTTTATTGGTCAGGCGGGTGAGTTCTTGAGCAATACTTAGCAAGTCTCGATTTTCACAATTTTTTAACACAGGCACGATTAAGCCGTCATCATTTAAGGATGTACCAATGCCTATATTTATGGAGTTAAACAGTTCAATACTGTCTTGGTGTAATTGCGAATTGATTAGTGGCACTTCTTTAATGGCAATTGTTGATGCCGCAATAAAATAGGCAGTGAAGGTTAAGTTGGCTTTTTGTTGTAAGAATTTTTCTTTATTGGTGTTTCGGTGAGCAATAATAGTGGATAAATCTAAATTAAACACGGAAGTAACGTGGGGTGCCGTATGCAACAAGCTTTTTACCATGTGCTTGGCAATGCTTTTACGCATGGCATTTAATGGTATAAGTTTACTGTTTTTGTTGGTATTTAAGCAGGGTTTATTTTTAAGGTAGGAGTGTATATCACGACTGGTTACCCGATGGTCTTTGCCTGTACCGTGAATGTCTTTTATATTGAGATTATGTTGCGTTAATAATCGACGAACGGCAGGAGAGGTTGCCTTGTTTTGTGCTGTTTTATTTTGTGTGTTAACTTCATGGGAGATAGCTTGGCTTGGGGTGGTTTGTTTAACAGTTGAATCTTTGTTGTGAATGCTGGAATCAATAACCCCTAAAACCATGTCGCCTTGTATTTCATCACCCGAAGTTAAGTTGATTGTTGATAAAACACCTGAAACGGGGGCGACTATTTCCATCATGACTTTGTCGGTCTCTAGCTCTACCAGTGGTTCATTTATTTCAATAAAATCACCTTCACTAATCAACCATTGGGCAACTGTAGCGGTAGTACCTTCTCGCTGTTCTTCATCTAAAACAATATTAACTAAACTCATTAGGCTTTATCCAATTCAAGAATAGCAAGCAGTATCTTTTCAGTAGTCGGAACAACCGCATTCATGAGGTTGGGTTCATGTGGGTTGCCAATATCTGGCATAGCAAGGCGCTCAATGGGTGCATCTAAATCATAGAAGGCCTCTTTTGCGAGAGTGGCAGCGATTTCGGCTCCAAATCCTGCAGAAATATTGTCTTCATGAACAATAAGGCAACGGTTGGTTTTTTTAACAGAGTCTAATACCATGTCTTTGTCCCACGGGCGTAAAGTGCGCAAATCAATTAAATCAATGGGCAGTCCAGATTGTTCAACAGCCTTATGGCAGCGATGAACCATTCCACCCCACGTTACAACCGTTAAGTGGTTTCCCTGGGTGATTTTGTTGGCATGACCAAAAGGGATAATGTATTGA
>JALSIL010000379.1 GCA_026990095.1 Lysobacterales bacterium | reverse complement strand
TGACTCCTTTCTCACGTCCACGTAGATGACTTAGCATTTCACAGATAACTAAACAATCAGGTTTGGCAATTAATGCAGATTTAACTAAGCCTTGAATGAGTTCATCTGTTCTGTCACCTGCTTGTCCCATCAACACTAAACGGCGTTTAGCTGGCATATCTTTAATTGTTTGTGCCATTAATGCCAGTCCATGCTCATTATGTGCAAAATCAACTATGGCTGTTATGCCATTGAAATCAAAACGATTTCCTCGCCCTGGATTGCTCTTGGGTGTATTATCAAAGTCTTTTAAACCTTGAGCAATGGTTGCATTGTTAAAGCCTAATGCTCGACACATAGCTGTAACTGCCAAAGCATTATGGACATTATGTTTAGCAGCACCAGCAAAGGTGATAGGAATATCTTTAACCTTAACTATAGACTGTTTTTTTGCTCCATCGTGATAAATAATATTGCCACCATCAACAAAACAAGCTTTGCCACCTTGTTTAATATGTTGCTTGATAATTGAATTGTCTACAAACCACGAAAACCAAACAATGGTATTATCTAATGTTTGGGCAAAATTGACACTACCTTCATCATCTGCATTTAGGATTAAATCTTGGTTCTTTTTTATCGACTGCCTAACAGTAAATTTGGCTTCAACCATATCATTTAAGGTGTTGATGCCGTATTCCCCTAAATGATCCTCGGCAACATTTGTCACGACAACACAACTAGCTTCATTTACGCCTAATCCACGACGCAACATGCCACCGCGTGCTACTTCTAAAAATGCTACTTGTGTTTGATGGTGGCGAAGTAGGGTGCGCGCACCACCTGGACCTGAATAATCACCAGTATCGAGTATTTTCTCACCCACACGAATGTAATCAGTTGAAGTAATGCCACAACGCAATCCTGCTGCTTTGACCACCGAACTGGCTAATCGAACAGTGGTGGATTTGCCGTTGGTTCCTGTCACCATTGCCACAGGAATGTCTTTAATGGTATTCCAATCGATTTCATCAACAGAGGGTAAGTTGTTGACTGAATAAACTTGACAAGTTTCACCATAACCTAATGAAATATCGTCATCATCAGATAAAAATTTAACCTGGTGTTTAGTCGCTGCTTTTTGCAGGGCGATAAGTTTTGGATTTTTCTCCTTATCTATCTCTTCTTGCAATCTGATTAAATAATCGCGTTCTTTAACTTCCATGCCATTGAGTGCTTCTTGTGTCATTGCAAAAGCAGCCTCTGTTACTTCAGTAGCCGCATACAAACAATCAATAGGAGCTGAAATAACCAAACTCGCACCACCCTCATAAATACGATGGGTAATTTGTTCATTTTGCCAATGCAGAGCATTCAATAAAGAGCGACAATGCTTGCTCCATAATGAGATGATTTCGCCTTTGTTAAAGCCTGAAATTTCCACATCTAAAATAGCACCTGCTTTTTTCCAGAATAGATTTGGTCCTGTTAAACGACGTGAATCGGTTATTTGTAATTGTCTGTCAGTCATAGTTTATAAATTTTAAAAAAATGTATTAATCCCAGTATTTCATTGAATCCATGATTCGTAAATAAGAGTCGTAACGCAATTTTGTGATTTTTTTATCTTTAACGGCTTGTTTAACACCGCATTTTGGCTCGTGAGTGTGTGTGCAGTTACTAAATTTACAAAACCCTATAAAATCGTGAAACTCCTCAAACCCTGCAGCAATATCGGCAGCATCCATTTTCCATAAACCGTATTCCCAAACACCAGGGGAATCAATCAAAAATCCAGTTGAATTGGGGATTTTATAAAGTTGCGTAACCGATGTAACGTGTGAACCTTTGCCTGTTTTTTTGGAAATTTCACCTGTTTTAATGAATTTATTTAACACTAATTCACTAATCGATGATTTGCCGACACCACTCATGCCAACAAAAATAGAGGTTTTGTCAACCATTAAATCTAGCAGTTCATCAAAATTAGTTTGCGTTTTGGTATTGGTTGAAATGGTTTTGATGCCAAGACTTTTGTATAGCTCATTACTTTTATCAAAAAAGTGTTCATCAATATCATTTTTGTTAAAAACAATTATA
>JALSIL010000378.1 GCA_026990095.1 Lysobacterales bacterium | reverse complement strand
CAATTAATACAGTTGGCTATCCAAGCCTCACAACTAAAGCCAGAAGCTGTGCCTGTTAAAGAAACGAAACAAGAACCAAATAAAGAAGGCGCGTGGTATGAAAAACTGATTGTGGTAAAAAAGATAGAAAACAAACAAACAAACAAACAATCGGTAACTCCTTTGTATGCCGTGCTTAAGCAGTTTGATTTAGTGCAATTGGCACTGGAAACAGGCAACCAACACCAATGGCAGTCAACAATTGAAAAACTGACAACAAGCTTATTAAATCAATACACAACCCATGCGCAAACCATTGTTAAGCAACTGAACGCATTAAAGATGCAAAATATTGCTCCATCAACACCAAAATCAACGCAAAAAACGGAAGTTGATGGAAAATTCGGGATTAAATAACCCATGAAAAAAATACTCAACATTGTTTTTATCCTTTCTATAGCACTGGCAACGGCTTTTGTTACGCCTTGGTTAATGAAAAACCCAGGAATTATTTCTATTGAATTTGCAGGCTATGAAATTGAACTTAAAGTATTAACCGCTGCTTTTTTAATTCTGGCATTAATTATTGCTCTTTGGTTGGTAATTTTTATTATTCGTCTTCCACAAAAAACCAAGCGCAAATTCACCTCAAACCGTTCACGAAAAGCCTTTGCTAAAGGCTTGCTGGCATTATCAGAAGGCAAGTGGCAAGTGGCAGAAAAACTTCTGGTTCGTTCGGCAAAAAACAGCCCAACACCCGAGCTGAGTTACATGGCAGCAGCACGTGCGGCGGTGGCTCAAAATAAATTAGATCAAGCCTTTAGCTATTTGGATGAAGCAGAGCTCAATACGGACAACCCATTAACCGTTGACTTAACGCGTTGTGAGTTGTGGGTAAAGATAGGAGAAAATGAAAAAGCCATCAATTTGCTCCAACGCATCCTGCAAAGCTACCCAAACAATCCTAGAGCATTGCACCTAATGACTCAAGCCAGTCAAAATGCAGGGCAATGGCAGCAGTTGCGCGATGTTTTACCCAAGGTACAAAAATTGGCTGTTCTTCCTGAGGATAAAGCAACTCAACTGACCCACCATTCCATTTCTCAGCAACTGAATTTTGCCCAAAATCAAGAGCAATTGCAAGCCACATGGGATTCATTAAGCAAGCAACAAAAGCAAGACCTAAGCTACATTCATGCTTATGCCGAAAATGGCCTAAAACTAGGCATGTATGATGAGGTGGCATCAATGAGTGAAAAGTTGTTGTCCAAAAATTTGTCCACACAGTTACTCAAAGTGTGGGGGCAACTCAACATAAGCAATAAAAATAAAATAAAAACAGCTGAAAAATGGTTAAAAAAGAGCCCTGAGAGTGCCGAATTATTAAAAATTCTTGGCAAGCTTTGTCTCGACCATAAGCTATGGGGTAAGGCACAGTCTTACTTGCAAAAAAGTTTAGAACTAAATCCAGAACCCGAGACCTATAAACTTATGGCACAATATTTTGAAGCCGTTGGTGAAACTGACAATGCACTGCAAGCTTACAAACAAGCCACAGGTCAAAGCAGTCAAATAGCATTAATTGATAACAACACAATTGAACAAGATGAATGATAAACAGTTTCAACAAGTCATTGCCTATTTAAAAGGTTTGCAAAATGACATTTGTGCCCATTTAGAAGCCATAGAGCCAAAACAAATATTCCAACAAGATGCTTGGCAACACGCCAATGGCGGCGGCGGAAGAACGTGCGTCTTACGTGGTGAAGTGTTTGAATCTGCTGGAGTAAATTTCTCCCACGTCTTAGGCGATAAAATGCCAGGCTCTGCAACGGCTAAACGTCCCGATTTGGCGGGTGCTGGTTTTGAAGCCAGCGGTGTTTCACTCGTTATTCATCCTGACAATCCCTTTATTCCAACCTCGCACGCCAATGTTCGCGTGTTTCGCACCACAGGGAAAAAGGACAACAAATGGTGGTTCGGTGGTGGTTTTGATTTAACCCCTTACTACCCGTTTGATGAAGACATTGTTCATTGGCATAAAACAGCCAAATCCACGTGCGAACCCTTTGGGCAAGAAGTTTACCCAAAATTTAAGGCG
>JALSIL010000377.1 GCA_026990095.1 Lysobacterales bacterium | reverse complement strand
ATCACCCAATCCTCATTAAAGCCCTCTTGAGCACTGCGTAGCGTGCCTTTGCCAAAACGGTTGTTTATATCATCCAATACCGACATTAACGCTTTGTTGTCATCGGCTTGTGGCATAAATAAATCGGCTTGAATCATGCCTGCATCGCTAATGTCATTTAACACAATACCTGCTTTTTTATATTCATAACCCAATCGAAATATTTTCTCCACACCTTGAGTGGCTGCTTTTAAGAAAAGGTTTGTTTGGCTTGATGCTTGTGGCAGCTTAACCGTTATTGAGTTGGAGTATTGTTTGGCATTGGCACTAAATGCATTGGTGCGAATGCCAATGGTAATGCTTTGGGCTTGTGATTTTTGTTGGCGCAAGGTGACACAAGCGCGGGTGACATGGTAGGCAAGTGCTTCTTTGAGTAATTCTAATCGGGTAATTTTTTCACCAAAAGAGCGGGTGCAAATGATTTGTTTTTTCTTTTCAGGATCCGCATCAAATTCAATGCAAGCTATACCGCGCAACTCAAGAATCGTTCGTTCCATCAGCACTGAAAAACGTTTACGCATGGATTTTAAGTCTGCATTGCGTAATTGCAAAGCCGTGGCAATTCCCATGTCGTTTAATTGTTTGCTGAGTTGGCGTCCAACACCCCAAATCTCTTTTACGGGTAAATTTTTAAGAGCCTTTTGTATTTTTGATTCGGTATCGAGTTTAAAAACACTAGGAACATTGGCTAATTTCTTAGCGCAGTGGTTGGCAACTTTTGCTAATGTTTTGGAAGGCGCAATGCCGACACAGACAGGTAAGCCTAACCATTGCCAAATTTGTTGGCGCATTTTTTCTGCTTGTTGAACTAAGTTCACATGTTCATATCCATCAAAACGAATAAAGCATTCATCAATGCTGTAATTTTCCACTTGGTCAGAATACAGTGCAATAATATCATCCACACGTTGCGACATATCGCCATAAAGTGCATAGTTAGAAGACAAAACAGCAATATTGTGTTGTTTAACCAAATCCTTTATCTGAAAAAATGGCACGCCCATTTTCACCCCCAAAGCCTTAACTTCATTAGAGCACGCTACCGCACAACCATCGTTATTGCTCAAAACAATGACAGGGCGGTGCCACAGCGACGGATTAAAAACCCGCTCGCAACTGACATAAAAATTGTTAACATCACAAAGAGCTATCATTACATTTTACGATTGCTATCATCTGATTGATGAGCGTAAATCCTCCTGGTGCAGAATCCAAAACATAAAGTTTTTCAAAAGTTAAATCAATTGATTTAACTTTATGATGGCAAACTTTATTTGCTTCTTGTTTCATTGCAGATTTTAATTTGGGTTCGAAATCAATATCAATCATTTCATTATTTGTACTTATTCTTTTTTCAATTTTGAATTGGTTAAAAGTTGTTCTTTTTATAGAGACAGTTTCAATAATTCCCTCACGAGTCATTTTAATTGGATTTCTCATTGGTGACTTAGTACAACTTGTGACTAACAAAACAATCAATATGTAGATTATATATTTCATCATTCTCAAAACTTGCGAATCAAAGAAGTGACCACGCCCCAAATGATTAATTCATTTTCACCCGACATAACAATGGGTTGGTAATTTTTATTTTCGGGCAGGAGTTTAATGCCGTTTTTTGTAGAAAGACGTTTAATGGTAAATTCGTTATTTACCGCAGCTATGACAATATGTCCATCACAAGCGGTAATCGAACGATCAACCACAACCAAATCCGACTCAAAGATACCCGCATCAATCATCGAATTACCCTCGACTCGGGCAAAAAAACAAGCCGTTGGGTTCTTAATTAAATAAGCGTTCAAATCCATAGTGTCGCCCAAGTATTCTTGCGCAGGAGAAGGAAACCCAGCAGGCACACTGGTTTCATAAAGTGGTAATTCTAGGGTGGAATCAATGGGTGTTAATAAGGTCACTTTTGACATTGGCTGTTATCTCAATTCTTTTTGTGGTTGTGTTTTCTGTGGATAAAAGGGTTGTTAATTACCACATAAAATCCAAACATGGTTTGATTATAAGCTCATATGATTATTCTTTCAAATCATAATCTCG
>JALSIL010000376.1 GCA_026990095.1 Lysobacterales bacterium | reverse complement strand
TTTATTTGGCACAGCTTTATATACTTGGGTGTTTTTTCTTAGCTACAGCCAATAGAGCTATTCGAGAAACTACTCCAAAATAAAATCATGAAAAATACCATTACAGCTATTACAACATTTTGCGTAAATGGTTTCTTGGGTTTTAAAAATTAATTCTGATTGATCATTTGGACATTTCATAACTAATATTGTTTCATACAATAATACAGTAAAGCTATAGCCCATTAGTAATTATTTAACTCTACTGATATAATTTGAGTCATGAACATAACAATCAAAGAGTCTAAAAACATTAATAAAGAAGAAGTCATTGCGCTTTATCGTGCCAATCAATGGAGTTCGGCAGATAGACCTGATGACTTGCTGAATGCTTTAAAAAATTCACATACGCTAGTTACGGCTCGAGAGAATAGCCTATTAATTGGACTGGCTAATGCTATTTCGGATGGTTATCTTATGGTGTATTATCCACATATGCTGGTAATGCCTGATTACCAAGGAAAAGGTGTTGGACATTTGATTATGGCAAAAATGCAAGAAAAATACAGGGATTTTCATATGCAGATGCTGACTGCTGATGGTAAATCGATTGATTTTTATCAAAAGGTGGGTTTTGAAAAGGCAGGTAAAACTCAGCCTATGTGGATTTATAAGGGCGATGAACATTAATTAATGTTCATTGGAAAAGAAGTCTTGAAAAATACTTCCCAAATTTAATCACAATCAAATATAATAATCCTATGAAAAATTTCTCAATGTATAAAACAATCACAGTTGATACCGACAAACAAGGTGTTAGCTACGTGACGATGAATCGTCCAGATGTGCATAATGCTTTTAATGCACAGATGATAAATGAATTAACCTCAGCCTTTGATGCTTTGGCGAAAAACCCTGAGACCAAAGTGATTGTGTTGCAATCAAGTGGAGAGTCTTTTTCAGCTGGAGCGGATATTAATTGGATGAAGGGCATGGTCAAAGCAACCCAAGCTGAAAACCAAGAAGATTCTTTAAAATTAGCTGCGCTTATGCGTGCCATTAATTTTTGCGATAAATCTGTGATTGCAAAAGTGCAAGGCCTTGCTTTGGGTGGTGGAGTTGGACTTATTGCCTGCTGTGACATTGTTATTGCCAACGAACAGGCAAAATTTGGTTTAACCGAAGCTAAGCTTGGTCTTGTGCCAGCCGTTATTTCTCCTTATGTAGTTGATGCTATTTCGGCACGTCATTCTCGCCGTTATTTTCAAACTGCAGAGGTGTTTAGTGCACAAAAAGCTTATGAAATGGGTTTGTTGTCCGAAATTTGCCCGATTGAACAATTGGATGAATTGCTTGCTAGGCAAATAAAGTTATTGCTTTCAACGGGACCAAGTGCCAAACTGATAAGCAAAAAATTGGTGCACTCTGTTGTTTCACGCACCATCCCGCAACAGAAAAAACTCGACAACTACACCACGCAAGTTATTGCTTCAGTGCGGGTATCACCTGAAGGGCAGCATGGCTTAAAATCTTTTTTGGATAAGAAAAAACCGAAGTGGTAAAGCCAAATAATTTTTAAACTTTTCATTGATTTTAATGTCATTAAGCCTTATATGATTTAAACTAAAAACTTATTTACTTGAGATTTATTATGAAAAAAATATTAGCCCTTTTATTGCTTTGCACTGGTTTTTCGGTATTTGCTGCACCAGTTTTAGTCAAAATGGAAACCAACCGTGGCGACATTATTTTAGAATTGGATGCTGAAAAAGCACCGTTATCAGTTGCTAACTTTTTGCAATACGTCAAAGATGGATACTATGATGGCACGATTTTTCACCGTGTTATTAGTACATTTATGATTCAAGGGGGTGGTTTTGATGAGGATTTGGTGCGCAAATCAACTCGCGACCCGATTAAAAATGAAGCATCAAATGGATTGAAGAATGTTCGTGGTACGATTGCAATGGCGCGTTTGCCTTCGCCCCATTCGGCGACGGCTCAGTTTTTTATTAATGTTCAAGACAACCCTTCTTTAGATTTTACCAGTGAAGACAATGGCAGAACGTGGGGCTATGCGGTTTTTGGTAAAGTGGTTGAAGGCATGGATGTTG
>JALSIL010000375.1 GCA_026990095.1 Lysobacterales bacterium | reverse complement strand
TATAAAAATTCCAAAAGGCATAGAGCCAGGAAAAAGTATTCGATTAAAAGGTAAAGGAGAGCCAGGTTCTGGCGGTGGTCCAAATGGTGATTTATTACTCAAAATTGAACTGGATAAACACTCAAAATATGAGTTAAAAGGCAAAGATGTCTATGTTGACTTGTTGCTTGCCCCATGGGAAGCGGCATTAGGTGCCAATGTGCATGTGGACACTCCCACTGGAAAAATGAGTTTGAAAACGCCCGCAAATATGCAAACAGGTAAGAAGATGCGCCTAAAGGGCAAAGGTTTTCCGTCTGTTGTCCCCGGCAATTTGTATGCAGTGATTAAAATTGTTATTCCAAATAAGAATGAAAAGGCTAAAAAACAGTGGCAAGAGTTAGCTGCTCAATTTGACTTTAACCCAAGAGCTTAATATGGCAATAATTCAATGGTTTCCAGGCCACATGCACAAAGCAGGCAAAGAAATAAAAGAGCGATTGCCCGAAATAGATGTGGTTATAGAAATTTTGGATGCACGCATTCCTTATAGTAGTCAAAACCCTTTGTTGATGGAATTTGCTGCACACAAGCCAAACATCAAGGTGCTTAATAAAGCCGATTTGGCTGATGAAAATATTATCAAGCAATGGCAAAAGCACCTTGAACAAAATGACAACATCAAAACCATTGCTTTGACGACAAAACAGCCTGACAAGGTGATGCAAATTTTGGGTTTAATTCGGAAAATGATTCCAAACAAGGGTGAACATCAGATAATAACAGCGATGATTATGGGGATTCCTAATGTAGGAAAATCCACCATTATCAACATTTTGGCACAACGAATCGTGGCAAAAACAGGTAACGAGCCAGCAGTAACCAAGGGGCAGCAGCGCATCAAAATCACCGATGACATTACTTTTTTTGATACACCAGGAATGCTTTGGCCACGAATCGCACACGAAAACTGGGCTTTGCGCTTAGCCATCACAGGAGCGATTAAAGAAACCGCCATGAGCCATGAAGATATTGCTTTTTATCTGATTGGTTATTTAATGAAGGCTTATCCTGATGTTTTGAAACAACGTTTTGAAATTGATGAATTGGCAGCTGATGAATACAGTGTCTTAGAACAAATTGGTGCACGTCGAGGTTGTTTAAAGGCGCGTAACATGCTGGATTTACACAAGGTTTCTAGTATTGTTATTCACGAATACCGTGCAGGTAAACTTGGCGGTTTATGCTTGGAACTGCCTCAAGAAGTTGAAAAAGAAAAGCTCGAAGCCATAGAACTTGAAGCCAAAAGAGAGGCAAAAATAGAAGCGCGTAAGAAACGAAGAGGGCGAAAATAATTTGTTAGAGTTGATTGTTTTTTACGTGCAAATATTAAAGACAAAGGTCTATTAAAGTATATAGCCACATGAAGCAAGGACTTGAAAAAGAATCAGAAACAATGCATAAACAATTCAATTTGCAGGTAATGCATTAAAAGTAGCACACTATTTAAAGCACAAATGTTAATTCATGTGGTAAAATTCAGGTTTTATTTACCGTTTTGAATTTATGTAATTTCCATCTACTTGTTGTGCCAAAGGCTGGACATTCAGCATTTGAACCCAATATAGTAAAGGAATTAATTAAAGCAACCAATAAATTTGCAGAATAACTATGTCATTATTTGTAACAGAAACAGCAGCTGCACGAATTAAAAAATTCATTGATAAAGATCCGCAGGCAAAAGGATTTAAAATTAGTATAAAAAAGACAGGATGCTCTGGTTGGGGCTATGAGGTAGAAATTCCTCATGAGCTATTAGCAGATGATATTGTTTGCGAAGATAAGGGCGTAAAGCTCATCGCAAATAAAGAAACGCTAGAAATAATAAAAGGCACAACGATTGATTATGAGAAACAAGGAATTAATCATGTGTTTGTTTATAAAAATCCTAACGCAACGGGAGAATGCGGTTGTGGAGAGAGTTTTACAACAAACTGATGTTTTTTATAGAGACCTTTGCATAACTATATGGCGAAAGAAAAAATAGAGAAAATTTGCCAGATTGAGTTAAAAATTGAAGGTAATAACCAGTTATTGGCGAGATTTTTAGCGAAAAGCTGGTGAATTTA
>JALSIL010000374.1 GCA_026990095.1 Lysobacterales bacterium | reverse complement strand
ACCAACTTTTAGAATATTTGATTGGTGTGGTAAATTCAGCGACAACTACAAATAAACAATCAATAACAAATGATAGAATAGTACGAGCCAAAGAAGTGGTTGAAATGACTGGTTTATCACGAACCACAATATGGAGAATGGAGAGATACAAAAGCTTTCCTGCTCGTGTATCTCTTGGTAAAAATAGTATTGGTTGGAAAATGAGCGATATTCAGAAATGGTTATCTACTCGTGACCAACTTTAAATATTTTTGTTTTTATTCTAGTAAGAAGTATTTAATTGTCATCCTTTAAAAACCCAATTTTTCTTGAGCCTAGTTCTGTGAAGTCTGAATAAGATGTTTTTGAGTCGTTAAATAATGCGTCAAATAATGATTCATAATTATTTTCGTTACAAGTCATTTTCGTTTTTGAAACGTTAAATTCAATGCTAGGTGAATTATTAGTAATAATACCAATTTTAAAATATTCCTTAAGAAAATGGGGACTGCTTTTATCATGGTAATGAACTTCCAAACCAAAATACCAATAATTGTCATTGCCTAAAACTAAATTAAAGTTTTTGGGATTTTCAACTTTACTTTGAATTAATAAATCATTGTTTAGCATAAATAGATTTATATTCTCACTGTCTGCTCCCAAATATTTTATATATTCTTGTTGAATTTGAACCGCTATTTTTTTAGCTTTGATATAATCATTTGTACGTTTAATAGAGAAAGGCATTACTATTTCTCTAAGTTGATTATATTTGGATTTCATAATTGGCATATTTTCCTTCCTTTGTTTAAAAACCTATTATATCTTATATAATATCAATATTTAAACTATCCCAAACTAGTTGTAATTTTTATTCAAGCTTGATCCAAATAATCCGCCCACCATTGCATCATCTTAGTTCGTTCTTCCATATATCTAGCATGATGAATATAGGCGGCTCGAACTGAATTTCTTTCCATGTGTGATAATTGGCGCTCTATAGCATCGGGATTATAACCTTGTTCATTTAATATTGATGAAGCATTGGCACGAAAACCGTGGGGCGTTGCTTTTGATTTACCTTCGGTTTCTCCATCATAGCCCATTCTTCGCATGGCACAACGCATAGTATTATCTGACATGGGTCTGTTACGGTCATTTATCATGGGGAACAATAATTTTTCAATGCCTGATATTTCTTGAACTTTGACTAATACCGATAAGGCTTGTTTTGAAAGTGGTACTAAATGCTCTGTACCCATTTTCATCCTTTCGGCAGGGATTTTCCATATTGATTTTTTAAAATCAAATTCATCCCATGTAGCACCACGGATTTCACCTGAACGTGTGAATGTATAGATTAAAAGTTGTAAGGCGTATTGAGTAATAAAAAAACCACGTTTACCGTATTCTTCAAGGTTGTGCATAAACTCACCTAGTTCGTGGTTTTGCATTGATGGTTGATGTTTGCGTTTATAGGTTTTTACAACGCCTGTTAATTCGGATGCTGGATTTACACGGAGTAAGTCTCTACGGATAGCATAAGAAAAAACTCTGCGTATATCTTGCAATACACGACTAGCCACATCTAATGCCCCTCGGTCTTCAATGCCTTTAATGACAATTAAAATATCTCGGGTTAGTATTTGATCAATGGGTTTTCTATCAAGAATTTTGAAACTATTCATTTTAAGCCTTCGCCATAATCTTTCGGCGTGGTCTTTTTTCCAAGTACCTCTTTCATGTTCCCACCACTGCTTGGCTAAAATTGAAAAAGTATTTGTGTCATTTAGCATCATACTAAACTTTTTTTCTTTTTTTACTTCACTTGGGTCTGTTCCCTGTCTGATTAAAAGTTTGGCTTTTTCTCTTTCTTCTCGTGCCATTTTTAATGACACATCAGGGTAAACGCCTATTGCAAGCGTTTTTTGTTTACCTAGAAAACGATAGTTTAACCGCCAATAGCGTGAACCATTGCGTTTAACCAATAACCTTAAACCCTTTTCATCAGTAACCCAATAATCTTTTGGGCGTGCTTTTAATCTCTTTATATATAAGTCTGTTAGAGCCATTATGATGCTACCTCCCTAAATTGAACCCAGATAGCATCAAATATACCATCAAAAGTGGTGCAATTCCATG
>JALSIL010000373.1 GCA_026990095.1 Lysobacterales bacterium | reverse complement strand
TTTCAAACGTTTATTTTTATTTGTTATCGCCCTAGCTATCATTGCTTTTTCAATTGCCATGAGTGGCTTAAATAATCAAGAAGTTGTTTTAGATTTGTATTTCTTTAAATTAGAGTTATCACTTGGGTTTATCGTTGTGGCAACACTTTTTTCAGGACTGTTAGTCGGACTTTTTATTGCTTTGTTTAGTTTTCATATTCCTCTTAAATCTCAGTTAAGAAAACTTAGCCGTTCTCACGTACAATTACTGCAACAAAAACGCTTAGAAAACAGCGATGATTGAATTTTTTGCACTTATCTTGGTTGCATTAGTTGGCATTATGGTGGGTATTAATTTCAATAAATACCGCATTCAAAGAGAAAACATCAAACGCCTTGACCGACTCAATCATAGTTATTTTAAAGGCTTGAACTATTTACTTGATGACGATTCGGATAAAGCCATCGATGTCTTTATAGAGTTGGCAAAATCTTCGTCAGAAACCTTTGAGCCACAATTGGCACTCGGCAACCTCTATCGTCGCAAAGGAGAAGTGGACAAAGCCATTAAATTACATCAATCTTTGATATCAAAACCGAATTTACCCGAAAAATACCGCACCAAAGCCTTGCTAGCAATGGGTAAAGACTACATGAGCGCAGGGTTGTTGGATAGAGCTGAGGTTTTGTTTACCGAATTGGTTGAAATTGAAGCGTATACGCCAGAGGCCTTGTTTTCTTTGTGTGAAGTCTATCAACAAGAACAAGACTGGATTGAAGCGATTAATACCGCTGCACGATACGAAAAGGTATCAGGACGGAAAATGCGCAATGAGATTGCTCATTTTAATTGCGAGTTGGCTGAAAAGAGTTTGCAGTCAAAAAATACCAAAAAAGCACAATCCTATTTAAATGCAGCCTTAAGTGTTAACCCAAAATGTGTCAGGGCGAAATTAATAGAGGCGCGTGAATTTAAACAGGCTAAAAAGTGGAAAAAAGCGATAGCTGCCTACCATCAAGCCTTAGAATTTGATGACATTTATGCATCAGAATATTTGCAAGATTTGTCTAATTGTTACCAAAACATAAATAAATGCGATGATTTTAAAAAGTTTTTATTGGAATTTATAAATACTTACCAAGGAATTTCACCGGTGTTAGTTCTTGCACAGATGATTAAAAAGACAGATGGAATCCAAGCTGCTGAAAAATTTGTTGAAGAACAGCTCATCAATAAACCTTCTGTTCGGGGACTGGATTTATTGCTAAAGCTGAGTTTGGAAAATTCCAAAAAAGAAGATAAAGAGAGTACAAAGTTTGAAGTGCTTGAACAGTTAGTGAATAAATTGTTGGAAAAAAAGCCCAATCACCGTTGCCGTAAATGCGGTTTTGGAGCAAAAAAAATGCATTGGCAATGCCCCAGTTGTAAATCATGGGGCTCTGTTAAACCAATTTATGGGCTGGAAACAGAATAGTGGATTTTTTTTCAGTTTTACCTCTTTTTGGCTTTGTTTTTACGGTAATTTTAATGGTGGTTTACCTTAAACTGAGTCATAAATACCAGTGGTTTGATAAACCGAATGAGGATCGAAAACAACACAGCGTTGCGGTTCCTACCTCTGGGGGAATTGTGTTTATGTTGCCGATTGTATTAGTGGCAATCTTTTGTCCTGAATTTTCTCTGTTTTCATCGAATTATTTTACCTTAGCACTTGTGGTGCTTATTGTGGCTGGAGCTTATGATGATTTCAAATACCTTTCTGTGCGTTTTCGCCTTGTTTTGATTGCAATGGCTTCCGCTTTATTAATTACTTCTTTATTTGCTATAGAAACAATTAACTGGTTATTATTAATCGTGTATTTTTTAGGCATTATTTGGTGGATGAACTTATTTAACTTTATGGATGGTGCTAATGGAATGGCGGTGTTACATGCGATTATTGCTCTGTTGGCTTATTTTGTGTTTTTCTTCTTGTTTTCAAATATCAGTTTTCTATACCTGATCTATTTGTTGTTTATACTGTCTTGTTTAGGTGCTTTTTTATTATTCAATTTTCCTTATGCAAAAGTTTTTATGGGGGATTCTGGAAGTCTATCGTTATCTTTTCTGATTGCTGCGATTGCTTTATATGGCATTGCTCATGGAATATTTAATCAATGGGTAGTCATTTCATTTCATTTGGTTTTTATTGTTGATGCCACATTAACGTTATTGACCCGAATTAAATATAAACACCCAATGACTCAGGCACATAACTTGCACCTGTATCAATCATTAATAGCATCAGGGCAATCGCATGCACAAGTTACAATTTTGTATGCCGGAGCCACAATTGTGATTGCTGCAATTACGCTAGGGATGCGGTTTTTGCATGCAAACCCTGTCATTCAGGCAAGTGTTCTTGTGATTGAAGCCTTGTTTTTAAGTATTTATTGGTTTAATTACCACCATAAAACAAAATTTAAACGTTTTATTAGGTAAAATTACGTACATGAATATATTCCATCCAAGAACAACGGTTGTTTTACACGATTTATTTATGACATGGGCTGCATGGATAATAAGTTATGCCATTCGTTACAGTATTTGGCCAGAATCACCTGCCATTGAGTACATCAATGTTGAAATTGTATTGGTGGTTTTTTTACAAGGAATCATAGCCTACTTCTTTAATCTCTATCGTGGCTTATGGCGTTTTGCCAGTATGCCAGATTTAATTAATATAGCGAAATCTGCCGTGACCGGAACTTTTGTTATTGGCTTTTTATTATTTCTCATCTACCGTGCTGATGGCGTGCCTCGTTCGGTCTTATTGATGTATCCGTTGATTTTGATGGTGCTCTGGGGTGTTCCTCGCATTGCTTATCGAGCGATAAAAGACTTAAGCCTAAAAACAACCAACAATAACAAACAGAGAGTGTTACTTGTTGGAGCAGGGCGTCTTGCTGATATGTTTATACGTCATGCCAATGCATCGGGCTTATACGATGTTGTTGGTATTGTTGAAGATAAAGAAAAATTGCAAGGAGCCAATTTACGTGGAGTTAAGGTTATTGGGCGTGTTAGTCGTTTGGATAAATATTGTAAAGATAAACATGTTCAAACCATTGTCATAACGCATGAAAACATAACTCCAGAACAGATGAAGGTTATTGTCGATAAAAATCTCGAGAATCAGTGTAAACTTTTAACCCTGCCCAATTTGGATAAAATGACAGAAAATGGTTTTGAAATTTCTGCATTATTGCCTGTTACCATTGACGATTTACTCGGGCGAGAAAAAGTGGATATCGATTGGTCAAATGTGGCTAAAAAAGTTCAAGGAAAATCAATTCTCATTACAGGCGGCGGTGGCTCTATTGGTTCAGAATTGGCAAGACAACTCGCCAAGTTGGATTTAAAAAGCCTTTGTATAGTCGATCATTCTGAGTTTAATCTCTATCAAATTGACAGAGAAATAAAAGACCAAAACAGTGATTTGATTGTTCAAAGCTTATTGGCAAATGTGACGGATAAAGCACATTTATTCCATGTATTTTCTCGCATAAAGCCAGATATAGTTTTTCATGCGGCAGCTTATAAACACGTGCCTTTATTGGAACAAATGCCGTGTGAAGGTTTCATCAATAATGTTAAAGGAACTAAAAATATCGTTGATTGTTGTGACCAATTTAATACAGAAAGAATGGTACTTGTTTCCACAGACAAGGCAGTAAACCCTTATAGTATAATGGGAGCAACAAAGCGTATTGCAGAAACTTACTGTCAATTTAAAAACAAGCAATCCAAAACTGATTTTGTTATCGTTCGTTTTGGCAATGTATTAGGGTCCGCAGGCAGTGTGGTGCCCTTATTTAAAGAACAAATTGCCAAGGGTGGACCTGTTACTGTCACTCACGAAGAAATGACGCGTTATTTCATGACAATAAAAGAAGCGTGCCAGTTGATTGTGCAAGCCATGACTTTGGGTTCAAAAGGAGATATTCATGTTCTTGATATGGGCAGACCCATTAGTATTATGAGTTTAGCCAATCGCATGATTAGTTTGTCAGGAAAAGTGCCTGGTAAAGACATAAAAGTAACGGTTACAGGCTTACGTCCTGGTGAAAAACTTCATGAGCAACTTTATTACGATGTGGAAAAACTCAATCACACCAGCCATAAAAAGATTTTTCATATTTCTTCTTCAATTAAACGCATTGATGATTTTGAACAATTACTTGATAATGCTATTAAATCTGCAAGCAATTTTGAACAAGAAAAGTTAATGAATTGCATTAAGAAATTAGTACCAGAATTTGTCCATCAAGCGCACCTGAAACTGGTTAACACCAATAAAACACAACAAACAATAAATTTAATTAAATAAATGAAAAAAATTACTAAAGCGGTCTTTCCAGTCGGCGGCATGGGGACACGATTTTTACCAGCAACCAAATCCATTCCAAAAGAAATGTTACCCATCATTGATAAACCCTTGATTCAGTATGCTGTGGAAGAGGCAATAGAAGCTGGAATTACCACACTCATTTTCATTACCAGTGCCAGTAAACATGCCATTAGTGAGCATTTTGATCCAAAACCATTATTGCGTGAAAAATTTTTTAAGGAAGGCAAACAACACTTATTGGATAAATTGCATACAATCCCAAATGAAATCACTCGTGTGTTTGTCCCTCAGGGAGAACCTCTGGGTTTGGGTCATGCAGTGTTGCAGGCTAAAGAAATTGTTGGAGACGAATATTTTGCAGTTATTTTAGCCGATGATTTTATTAAACCCAATGGGAATAATGCAACAAGCCAATTAATTAAGGCAGCTATTGAAAAAAATACCAGCATCATCTCGGTTGAACAAGTGGAAGACGAGCGTGTTTCACAATACGGCATTGTTGATATAGGAGAATCGGTTGGTTCAATAAATGAAATTCAAACGATTGTTGAAAAGCCAAAATTAGCCGATGCTCCAAGTAATCTCGGCGTGATAGGGCGTTATGTGTTATCACCCGAAATTTTTGGCTTACTTGAAACCACTCAAAGTGATAAAGGCGGAGAGATACAATTAACCGATGCTTTGGCTCAATTGCTGCATAAACCCAAAAACCTCTATGCCGCTACGCTTGATGCAAAGCGATACGATTGTGGACACAAATTAGGTTACGTTCAAGCCACCATAGATTGTGCTTTGGAAGATGTTCAAATAGGCAATAAGGTTTCAAACTTTATCAAGCAGCTGTAAGTTAAAGAATTTTGAGTGTTATTTTTTCGTTAGTTGGTTAATTTTTTCAAGCATTTTATTTTTTAACTTGTCTGCCTTAGATTTTATAAAATTAGCGGATTCTTGCTTGATTTTTTCACTCTTCTCAGCAAAGTATCTTTTTGATTTTTCTTTAAGGGTATTGGCTATTCGCTCCTCCTCTAATCGTTGTTCTTCCTTAAGTTTTGCCTGCAATTCGGCTTCTCTTTTGGCCTTTAACTCGGCATTGATTTTTAATTGTTGGCGGATTTTTGTGATTTCATCTTCGCTTATGGTTTCTTTATATAAATCTTCGTTTTGACCCAATAAATATTTAGCAATTTGATCCATCGAGGCTTCATTGATTTCAGATTCTTCCAATAAAATAGTACGTTTTGTTGATGTACATACATTTTTATAGGTGATTTTAAATTGTTTGTTATCTTCAAGAATTAAGGCAAAGTGAGAAGAGAATTTATCATTTAATTTAACAGAATATTCATCATTTGATTTCTGTTTAATTGTAGAAATCAAACCGTCTTTCGATAAGCGTGTTTGCAAAACTTCGGCAGAACGCAAATCTTTTCTTTTGATGGCAATGGAATTTTGTAAGTTAGTATAAAATAAAAACTCAAATTTCAATTCTTTGTCGCTTTGGGAACGGTTTATTTCATAGGGACCTGAGATTAAGCAGGGTTTTGACAGGTTTAAAAAAACAAAATTAAAATTCATCTCAAAGTTATCATTATCTTGTTGTAAGATGGAAACAAAGTGTTTGAAGTATTTAAAACAGCTTTCCCACAATTCTTTAGGTGTTTTATTCTCAATCTTTTTGTTATTCTTTTTATTGTTTTCTAGTTCTTCTAAAAAATTCATCGTTTTCTGTATTTGTTGGCTTTTGATGCAAATAAACCACGAGCAATCCAATCAGGCATGGCACTGCTTATGGCGGCTATGATTCGATTAATTTTACCATTGACTTTAATGGGTTGATTCATTTCCACAGCATCAATGCCTTGACTGACAACCTCCTGAGACGACATCCACATAAATTTAGGCAGTTTTGAGACCATAGAACGCGTGCCATTGGCATCATGAAATTCAGTATAGGTAAAACCAGGGCATAAGGCGGTGACATGAATGCCCTTATCCTTACCCTCTAGATGTAAACTGTGTGAAAAACGGATGACAAATGATTTTGTTGCACCATATAAGGTGTGTCCAGCTGTGGGCGGAGCAAATCCAGCTAAGGATGCAACATTAATAATGCGACCGTACTTGTTTTTTAACATATTTGGGTAAAACAGGTAGCATAATTCTACTAAAGAGTTAAGCATGACTTGCAAAGAGTCACGGTGTGTCTTCCATTTGTTTTTTTCAAAATCACCAGGGACTCCATAACCTGCATTATTAATCAACATTGCAATCTCTAGTTTGTTTTCTTGGCAAAATTCAAAGAGCTGTTTTGGAATACTTGCGTCACTTAAGTCGGCTGCAAAAGTGCGAACATCAACACCAAATTTTTGCATCAGTTTTGCAGATAGTTTAGTCAGTTTTTCTTCTCTGCGAGCAATAAGTAGTAAATTCCAGCCTTTTTTTGCCAATTGCTGAGCAAATTCTTCACCAATTCCTGCTGAAGCTCCCGTAATGAGTGCGTATCTTTTCATGTAAATTGTAAAATTTTATATCGTAATTTACTATTATTGCATAAAATCGGATTCCATGGGATATGAAGATAAAAAAAACAACAAAGATACTTTGTTTGAAAAATCGTTTGAATCGGTTAAATCTTTTGCTTTTGACCAACAAGTCACCGATGTTTTTGCGGATATGATTCAGCGGTCGGTACCAGGATATGACGCTATATTAAAGTCAATTGCCATGTACTGTATGCAATACGCAAAAGCAGGGAGCAATATCTATGACTTGGGTTGTTCGCTTGGTGCGGTGGCAATTACGGCAGCGCAAGTGACAAAATCCATAGATTGCTCGGTTATTGCTGTAGATACATCTGCTCCGATGGTCAAAAATTGTCAGCAAATAATTAATAAAAAACAGCTGAATAATAAAATTGATTTGCAATTAAACGACATAACACAAATTGACATTGTTAATGCCAGTGTTGTGGTGAGTAATTTTACCTTGCAGTTTATTCCCAAGGAACACCGATTAAAAGTGGTTGAAAATATTTATAACGGCTTGAATTCAGGTGGAATTTTTATTTTATCTGAAAAATTTAAAGGTCAAGAACAGGACGATAAATTTCTCATTAATCATTACCATGCTTATAAAAAACTCAATGGGTATTCCAACAAAGAAATTCAAGCCAAAAGGCAAGCACTAAAAGATGTGTTGATTCCTGATTCTATTCAAGAGATACAAAATCGTTTGAAATCAGTTGGTTTCACTCAAGTTTACAAGTGGTTTCAATGTTTTAATTTCGCATCATTTATTGCCATCAAAGACTAATGTTAGCTTTATATAAACCGTTTTGGAAAAAATTACAGGAGTTGGGTTTCTCTGAAAAAGAAATTTCTGGTTTGCAACGCCTAACGCAAGATAAGCTCAGAAACCCAAAGCAGGGCGATTACCCTCGGTGGCGAGAAACCTTAAGAAGCCTGCCTGAAGTTGAGGTTACTGCTGTGGATTATTCTTGCCACGCTATACGCTGTGAGGGTAAAAATGTGGAACACGGTTTGATTGATTCTTGTTATAAAGGCTTGATGCCTTGGCGTAAAGGCCCGTTTGATATGTTTGGTTGCTTTATTGATTCAGAATGGCAATCGTGGATGAAGTGGAATCGTATCCAACAAAAATTGCCAGCACTTGAAAACAAACTCATCTTAGATGTGGGTTGTGGTAATGGCTATTATCTGTTTCGAATGAAAGCACACAAGCCATTGTTATTAATGGGTATTGATCCAGGCTTGTTGCAAATTATGCAGTTTTGGAGTGTTGAAAAATACACGAAAAGTGCTGCAGCGATTTTGCCTTTAACTTTGGAAAATCTTCCAACAAAGCTATGCCATTTTGATGTGGTGTTTTCAATGGGGGTTTTATACCACAGAAAATCGCCCATTCATCACATTATGGAATTAGCAGATACCATCAAACAAGGAGGGCACTTAGTTCTTGAAACATTAGTTGTTGAGGGCGATGAAATGACCTGTTTGTTACCACAAGGGCGTTATGCACAGATGAGGAATGTTTGGTTTTTACCCTCTGTTGCTATGTTGATTATTATGCTTGAACGCAACGGATTTAGAGAGGTAAGGTGTATAGATGTAACTGAAACGACTATTGAAGAACAACGTTCAACACAATGGATGGAATTTCATTCTTTAGAGAAGTTTCTTAACAAAGACAGAAGTGCAACTATTGAAGGTTATGCTTTACCTAAGCGAGCCACAATAGTTGCACAAAAAAAATAAAATAATCTTAAGTAAATTCTTGCTTAACTTGAGCAAAACAAGCCAATGCTTTGTCCAAATCTTCACGCGAATGGGCTGCAGATATTTGCAATCTAATTCGAGCCTTATCTTTAGGAACGACAGGGAAACTAAAACCAATACAATAAATACCAAGTTCAAGTAATCTATCTGCCATGTTTTTTGCCAATTTAGCATCGTATAACATGATAGGGACTATTGAATGAACTTCGCCACTGACATCAAAACCTAGTTTGACAATTTCACTTCTGAAATAACGTGTATTTGCATTAAGTTTTTCTCGTAACTCATTGGAGTTATTGAGTAATTCAAAAACTTTAATACCAGCAGCGACTAATGGAGGTGGTAAAGTGTTAGAAAACAAATAAGGACGAGAACGTTGGCGTAACAAATCGATGATTTCTTTTTTTCCCGAAGTAAATCCACCCGAACCTCCACCAAGTGCCTTACCTAATGTTGATGTAAAGATGTCAATTTTATCTAGTACACCACATAATTCAGCAGAACCACGGCCAGTGGGTCCGGTGAAACCTGTAGCATGGGAATCATCAACCATTATCATGGCATCGTACTTTTCTGCTAAATCGACAATTTCATCTAATTTAGCGATGGTTCCATCCATGCTGAAAACTCCGTCTGTAACGATTAAGCGAATAGTGGCATCTTGTGCATCTTGTAAACATTGTTCAAGGTTGCCCATATCACTATTTTTATAACGAAATCGTTTGGCTTTACACAAACGCACGCCATCAATAATCGAAGCATGATTGAGTTCATCACTGATTACGGCATCTTCAGCGGATAGAATTGTCTCAAACAAACCGCCATTGGCATCAAAACAAGAAGAATATAAAATGGTGTCTTGCGTCCCTAAGAAATCACTAATAGAATTTTCCAATTTTTTATGTAAATCTTGCGTTCCACAAATGAATCGCACCGAAGCCATACCAAAACCGTGGGTTTGTAAGGCATTTGTTGCGGCTTGGATTATCTCTTTATTATCTGCCAAGCCTAAATAGTTATTGGCACAAAAATTTATAACGCTTTTACCATTTGGTAAAGATATGTGAGCAGATTGCGGGCTAGTGATGATTCGTTCATCTTTATAAAGGCCAGCTTCTTTGATTTCTCGCAGGGTGTTTTGAAATTGTTGTTTGATTTTATTGTTCATTGGATTAGGTTGATGTGTATGGATTTGGGTAAATGCTTATTTTAGCAAAGTTGTCAATAAATTCCTTTAATTTTCACAGGAAGAACAAAAAGTATACCTCTTATTAGATTAGGGTATAATAGCTCTAATTCAAATTATTATCCAAAATGAAAAACAGCTCCAAATATTTACTGGTCTCTATTGTCACTTTTCTTGTAGGTTATGCATTTCTAAGACAGGCTTACATTGATACAGCAGACTTGCCTTTTGCACAAGAAATAGTTTTACTGGTGTTAGGTACTATTGCAACCATTGCGATTACTGCGGCATTATTAAATAAGCAAAGCGAAGTGGAACTAGAGAAAGAACAAAGAGTTAAGATTTTTGATTTGAAATCAGAAACCTATTTTGGTTTAATTGACTTTATTGAGCAAGTCATCATTCAAGGAGAAATTAATCCTAAAGATTTAATAAAGTTGGAATTTCTAACCCATAAAATATCCACAATTGCCAACCCTACTGTTTTGGAAGAATATTCCAATTTTATTCAAGTTGTTAAAGACAGTTCAAAAGATGGAAAAATTAGTGCATTAGAATCGGATGAATTGTCTTTAAGTTTGGCGAGATTATGTGGAACCATTCGCTATGATTTAATCGCAAATGATTCAAATTGTTCATTGGATATACAAAAACTCATTGAAAGCAATATCGATAAAATATAGCCTAGATGTGATGTTCTGCGTCTTTTTATAGGGGTGTGCGATTATGTGGTTTTACCGAGAGGGGGTAGGTGTCGGGATGGCAAGACGATACAACACGACTCTAAAAGAAGAGGAGCACGCATAGGTGCTCCGCTCCATTATGACAGGGTTTTGCTATCAAAATTCTTTATTATCTTTAGCGTGTGCTATAAGAATGTCTGCGGGTTTAAAACGAATGCCAAATTCATCCTGCAGTTCATTCATTAACGACAGTATTACATTAGCTCCTTGGGTATTAACAAAACTAAAAGGACCGCCTGTAAAGGGTGGGAATCCAAGTCCAAGTATGGCGGCTAAATCGCCATCAGATGCGGAAGATAAGATGCCTTCTTGTAAACACAAGAGGGCTTCGTTAACCATACTCAAACCAATTTGGTGTTGAACTTTGGTTTTATCCCGTTCTTTTCTTTCTTCACCACCAAAGTATTGGTAAATGTCTTTATTAACGGTTTTTCGTCCTTTTTTAGGATAAACATAAAAGCCTTTGCCAGCTTTTCGCCCAAATAATTTAGCATTAGCGAGTTTTTGCACGCTGTCGTCTTCTTCTATGCCACGATCTTTAAACATCTCACCCAAATTACCACGAGCAATATGGGCTGCCACATCAATACCGACTTCATCAAGTAATGATAATGGGCCTACTGGGAAACCCCAATCTTTCATGGCATTGTCAATAAATTCAATTGATGCACCTTGCTTGAGTACCTGAATGGCCTCGTGTGTGAGAGCCGATAAAATACGGGTAGTATAAAAGCCTGGGCCATCTTTGACAACAACAACTGTTTTTCCTTGTGCAAGCCCAACATTGGTTGCTATTGCTTTGGCTCGGCTTGAGGTTTTGTCCGTTACAATAATTTCCAATAAAGGCATTTTAGGAACAGGTGAAAAATAATGCATACCAATAACGTTTTCAGGTTTTTTTGCTTTTGCGGCAATATCGGCAACAGGTAAGGATGAGGTGTTGGTGGCAAATATAGTATTGGCAGCACAGGTTTTTTCTATGCCTGCGAGTATGTTTTGTTTTAAATCGGTGTCTTCAAATACCGCTTCAATTACTAAATCAACCGCTTGCATATCGGTTTCTTTGATTGTCGGTGTAATCTTTGCCATTAATATATCTCGTTCGACATGCCCCATGGCTTTGCGTTTGACGAGACGGTTAAAATCGGACCAAATAGTTTTTAAGGCTTTACCCAAACCTTCCAGCGATATGTCTTTTAACACCACATCGTAACCCGCTTTGATGGAAACTTCGGTAATGCCAGCTCCCATAAATCCTGCGCCAATCATGGCAATGGTATCGGTTTGGTGTGTCTTGGCATCTGATTTGAGTTTCTTGTTGTCCTGCATAGCAAGGAACAAGCCAATCAAATTTTTGCAGGCGTCTGTGCCATGCAAATAACCAAAACCTGCTGATTCGGCTTCCAATCCAGCTTGCATGCCATTTTCTAAACCAATTTCCACGCAGTCGAGTATCTTTAAGGGAGCTGGGTAGTTGCCTCGGGTTTTGCGAGTGACTGTTTCACGGGCTTTTTTTAGTACAAAATTCCTGCCTAAAGATGTACTTAATGCTTTATCGAGTAAACTCTTTTTGCGTGTTTTATTTTTTACACTGCCTTTTGCGGCGGCTTCTTTTGCCACTTTTATAGCGGCTTGCAAGAGTCCTTCTTTGTGAATTAGCTCATCCACTAAGCCGATTTTTTTGGCTTTATAGGGATAAACATTTTTACCCGTTAATAACATGTCCAAAGCATTGGTTAAGCCAACTTGACGAACACTGCGTTGCGTTCCACCTCCGCCAGGTAATAAACCAAGTTTGACTTCAGGGAAACCAAATATGGTTTTTTTATCGGTACTGACAATGCGGTAATGACACGCCAGTGCAAATTCTAAACCACCACCCAATGTGGCACCGTTAATGGCAGCAATGACTGGTTTGGATAGGTTGGCAAGGCGTGATAAGAGTTTATTACCACCACGAGACAACTCGGTTGCTTCATCTGAGGATTTCATCTTCATAAAGGCTTTGATGTCAGCACCTGCGACCCAGCAATCTTTTTTCATGCTGTATAAAATGGCTGCTTTGATGTCTTTATCTTTTTCAAGGGTATCCAGTAAAGCTTTAAAATCATCCAACATACTGGCAGATAAAACATTTACTGGAGAGTTTGGTTGGTCAAGAGCGATAATTGCAATGCCATCTTGTATGTCAATTGTAAAATACGCCATTATGAATTCTCCTTAGTGTTTGTTTTCTTGCTGGTTTTCTTACTTGTTTTCTTTTTGGTCGTCGTCTTTTTTGTGACTTTTTTAGTAAGCTTTTTAGCTGGTGTTTTCTTTGTCGTTTTTTTGCTTGTTGGCTTTGCGGTGCTTGTTATTTTCTTTAATAAGATGCTGCTGCCTTGTCCCCCTGCTGCACAAGCCGAAATAAGTGCGTATTTTCCATCACTTTCCATCAATTGACGCGAAGCAGAAATCAATAAACGTCCACCTGTTGCACCAAAAGGATGACCAAGCGAAAGTGAACCGCCTTGTTTATTAATTTTACCCACTGAAATTTCTCCAAAAGATCCTTTTAAACCCAAGCGGTTTTTACAAAACTCTTCATCTTGTAAGGCGGCTAAATTGGCTAAAACTTGTCCTGCAAAGGCTTCATGAATTTCAAATACACTGATGTCATCTAACGTTAGACCCGCTTCATTTAATAATTTAGGGATGGTAAAAGCGGGACCTAGCAGTAATTCACCATCGGGGTTGTGTGCCGAATAGGTGTAGCCATAGATGACAACTTCTGGTGTATAACCTTGTTTTTTTGCTTCGTCAACATCCATCAATAAGCAAGCCGATGCACCATCGGTAAGTGGTGATGCATTTCCCGCAGTGACTGTGCCATTAGGCTTTACAAAAACAGGACGTAAGCTTGATAGTTTTTGAATGCTTGAGGTGGCATAGAATGTGTTGTCTTGTTCCATGGGGGTAAAAGTTGGAGCGACTAAGACTGGAACAACTTCTTGGGCAAATTTTCCATCTTTCCATGCTTGAGTGGCTAATTGGTGTGAACGCAAGGCAAATTCATCTTGTTCGATGCGAGATATTCCAAAACGGGCGGCTAATCTATCGGCATCTTGTCCCATGGTTTGTCCTGTTGAAAATTCTGCAATAGCAGGTGCTACAGGCACTAAATCTTTAAACTTAAATTGTTTAAACAACGCCCAATAATCTTTTGCCCCTTTGGCTTTTTGTGCTTTGAGTAAAACAGCTTTAAGCTTGTCAGAAATTCGCACAGGTGCATCAGATGTGGATTCTACTCCTCCGGCTACTGCCGTTTTCATCACGCCTGCTTGAATGGCTTCGACGGTATTGGTTATGGCTCGATTGGCTGAAATACATGCTTGTGTGACGGTTGAGGCTGGTATTGATAAATCATAACCTGCACCAATAAGGCTTTCACGTGCCACATTGCTTGTTGCTGCGTTGTGTATGACACAGCCCATCGTTACTTGTTCACAATTGGTTTGAATCAGTGGGTGACGTTTTTTTAATGCCAACAAAGCTTCACGTCCTAAGTCATAGGATTTAAGTTTGGCATAAGGTCCAGGTGATTTGGCAAATGGTGTTCGCACACCATCAATAAAGGCGACTTTGGCTTGTTTAAATATCATGATTCCTCTTGTGTTTGTCCTAAGGTTAGATTTTAGCTTAGTATTGTCTCCATACGCAACCGTATTGTCAAGTGTAGGAAGTAATAAAAAAGCCTGTAAATTGGATAATCTACAGGCTTTTGTTAGATTTGAAAAGAGCTTTCTATAACATGAGCTTATTCATACGCTTCACAAACCCGGAA
>JALSIL010000372.1 GCA_026990095.1 Lysobacterales bacterium | reverse complement strand
ATTTTTACAAATGTGGCAAGAAAAAGTCCTAGAAGACAACGACCTAATCGCAAGTCTGTATGAAACCCACGACCACAGCGACATTCAAACCTTACGCCAATTAGTTCGGTCTGCCAGCAAAGAAAGTGTCAACACCAAAAAAAACCGCCGCAAAGTTTTTGAACACCTAAGAATGATGGATAACAATGAACCTTTGCCGAATGTTTAATTTATCACCATTTGCCAAAACCCAACATTGTGCCACTTACCAAATTTCATGCCAGCTTCTTTAAATTCTCCGACTCTTTCAAAACCGAGTTTTTCATGCAATCGCTGACTGCCTAGATTTGGCATGGTCATGCCAGCAACCAACAAATGAAAGTTCATTTGGGTTAGTGTTTCTATCAATTTTCTATACAAAGGTTCGCCAATACCAGCATGTAAATAATCAGGGTGAATATAGATAGTGGTCTCAACCGACTTGGCGTAAGCGGGTTTATCGCACCAACGTGCACCATAGGAAAAACCAATTACTTTATTGTCCTTTTCTTCAATGAAAATTGGATAAGTTGCCTGTATGATTTCAAACTTTTTTTCGATTTCGTCAAAGGTATAAGGCTCCACCTGAAAGATACAGGCATCGTTTTTGACGTAATAATTGAGTATATCTACTATGCTTTGTAAGTTTTTTGGGTGGTATTTTCTTATCATTTATTCGCCATCAGAGTGTTTTTAAGGTGCATATTGATCTTAGGTGAGGAAGCTAGAAATACCTTTGCCATCATTTTTTGAGTCAACCAAATAATTTCATCATTAAAACGAATGCTCAATCTAGTTTCTCCACTTTTGTTTTGATAGATGATTATTTGTGAATTATTTTCTTGCACAATTAGTTTTTTGTCTTTCCATCAACTTATTTTCAAATGTTGTTAAGTAATTATTCGATTCATTTCTTCCTGAATTTCCTTAAACGTCTTACCATCCTCACTAACCCATTCCGTAAAGCCATTAGAATTTCTACCAAGCACCATATTTGATGCTGCACTTGGACTATTGAATACTGCATCTTCAGCAAAGACCAAGTGTCTACCTTTTTCTATCAAAATATTGGTTTCAAGTAACTTTCTTCGCATATTTCTGTATGTTATTGTACAGGATTGAGAAAGCTGTTTTTTAGCCTCACTATTTTTTAAAACAATATAGCCTTGATCAGTCTCTTGCATAGTTGCATTGTAAGACTTTGTCTTGATGAAATAAGTTATATGAACACTGATTTCGTTTTCTGTTGCTTTCTCTTGTATGTTCGATAAAGTTGAAGAAATTAGGAAATTGAAACCCATAACAGGTAAAATTAATTTAATTTGCTCAAGGAAATATTCCATATCTGAAATATCAGCTTCGTGTAACGTAGGTAGGTTTGGTGAATTACCATTATCAATTTGCGCAGTTTTTGCATTAATTGCAATTTCAACCATTCGTGACTCTAAATACCTGATTTGAGTTTTAGTTAACAGTTCATCTTTGCTGATAAAAAATATTATTTCTTTAAAATCTTTGTTAGGGTCACTTAGGTGTTGTTTTAATCGAACCTTAATATTTTCAGCTTCTCCAATATAAATTCTCTCATTAAATGCTTCATCAGTTGGATCACCTTTTAAACAATAAATTCCTGGGTTATCAAATTCTTCCCTATTAATTATTTTATTGATAGCGGCTCTGGGACTATAAACAGCTTTACCGACCCAATTTCCAATTTCACTAAAACGCGGACCGTATTCCGTTCCATCAATCATATATACTGTTAGTTTTTTACCCATATTTATTCACTTTAGTGGAGTATTCATCATAATAAAACATAATTAGTCCTGCTACGATAGTATGTTACTTTACTGTTGTCAATTAAAACTCCGTACCACCAACTGTCAACGAGTCCACTTTTAAAGTTGGCTGTCCGATACCAACTGGCAAAGACTGTCCATCTTTTCCACAAACACCCATGCCTTGATCAAATTCTAGGTTGTTGCCAACCATTGAGACTTTAGTTAATACCGTTGGACCATCACCAATTAAAGTCACGCCTTTGACGGGTTTTGTTATCTTGCCGTTTTCTATCATAAAGGCATCACTGGCAGAAAATACGAATTTGCCATTGG
>JALSIL010000371.1 GCA_026990095.1 Lysobacterales bacterium | reverse complement strand
AGCTCCACCGTTTAATGTCAACCAATTAAGTTTGCAAATGGCAAAACATGCCTTAAATAATACTAACGAAGTTACTCGCTATTGCAAAGTGATTGCCATTAATCGTCAACTGGTTTATGGATTTCTCAAAACCTGCGGCATCGAAGTTTTTGATGGCAAAGGCAATTTTTTGTTGTTCAAGTTGTCGCCCAAGAAAAAAATATTGCTGAGTTTGTATCTGGGAAAATTAGGTATACAAATCAAAACCACTTTAGAGGATTTGCCTGATTATGTCCGCATCACCATTCCTGAAAATATAACACTGTTATTTGATGCTTTACAGACTGTTTTCAAACCTGAAATCATTGGCTTTGATATGGATGGTGTGTTGATTGATACCTCAAAATCTTATGACCAATGCATTATGGAGACCGTATATTATTTCACCAAAATACGTATAAATAACGATAAAATCGCCGAACTTCGCTCAAAAGGCGGATTTAACAATGATTGGGATTTAACGCAAGGACTGGTTAATCAACTTGGATTTACTGTTGAATTGGAAGAAATCATTGAAAAATTTCAAGAATATTACCAAACCAATAAACACAACGAAGTCAACTTATTGCAAAATGATAATTTATTCAACAATGATTACACCACCGCCATCATCACAGGGCGACCAAAAACCGAGGCAAGTGATGGCATCAAACAATTAGGCATTAAACCCAGTCATCTCATTTCTGCCGATGATGTCAGCCATCAAAAACCCTCGCCTGAGGGCATAAATTGGATCAAAAACGAAACAAAAAAATCCCGCATGTGGTTTTGTGGCGATACCGTCGATGATATGCAAGCAGGATTGGCTGGTGATTGCCTGTGCATTGGTATTGGCACAGATGCCGAAAACCTCTATGCCGCAGGTGCTGATATTGTCCTAGCAAACATCAATCAACTCGAAGAACTCTTATGATAACAATTAACCGTAAAACCAAAGAAACAAACATAGAATTGACGCTCAAAGTTAACAGCAAAAACCCGCAAGTCACTATTGATACAGGCTTGCCATTTTTTGACCACATGCTGGATCAACTGGCATCGCATGGTGCTTGGGATTTGAGCATAAAAATGACGGCTGATTTAAAAGTGGACGACCACCACGGCATCGAAGATGTGGCGATTTGTTTAGGCAAAGCATTGTACAAAGCGTGGAAAGAACAAAACAACCACCGTTATGGGCAACGTCTTTTGCCAATGGATGAAAGCCTCAGCATGGTGGCTGTGGATTTGTGTGGACGTGGTTATTGCGTCACCAATTTGCCTTTCACGATGGAGCAATTGGGCGGCATTAGCACCGAAATGTGGCAGCATTTTTTCTACACTTTTGCCATTAACGCACAAATCAATCTGCATATTGACAACCGCTATTTCAGCAACAATCACCACTTGATTGAAGGAGCTTTCAAAGGCGTGGCGTATGCGTTAAAAGAAGCCTTAATGCCAAACCAAACTAGCACAACCACCAAAGGTGTGTTGTGAAAGCTGGAATAATCAATTTAAACTCGGGCAACTTATTGAGTATTGTTTCTGCCGTAGAAAAATGCGGATGTGAAACAAGGGTTATCACCAAACCCGATGCAAACTTTGATGTCTTAGTTATGCCTGGACAAGGGCGATTTGGTTTTGTTTGCGAACAATTAAACAAAAACAATTGGCGTGAGTTTATCCTTGATTGGATTGCTCAAGGCAAAAGATTTATCGGCATTTGTGTCGGTATGCAAGTATTGTTTGATAAAAGTTTGGAAGATGAAGAGGCTCAAGGCCTAGCTGTTTTTAAAGGCTCAATTGAAAAGCTTAAACACCCAAAGACCCCAATGGTCGGTTGGGCACAGTTGCATTCGGCAGATACATTTTATCAAAACCAATTTGTTTATTTTGTTAATTCTTACGGATTGCCAGCAAGTAACCATTGTGTGGCATCGGTTAATTACGGTGAACAATTTTGTGCCATTGTACAAAAAGACAACGTCACGGGCTTTCAATTTCACCCTGAAAAATCGGGCTTGTATGGCTTGGAGGTCTTAAAAAAATGTTTGAATTAACCATTTGGGGGATGGACTTTAGTCCATCAATCTTGCAAAAAGGCGGACTAAAGTCCGCACCCCGAGGAGCTTACTCATGTCTTTAGTTCCTCGTATTATTCCTTGCTTAGATGTTGCCAACGGTCGGGTGGTTAAAGGCACAAACTTCAAACAATTACTCGATATGGGCGATCCAATCGAGTTGGCGTTAAAATACGAAACCCAAGGAGCGGATGAAATCGTATTTTTAGACATAAAAGCCAGCGTCGATAAGCAGGCCTCAGCTCTTGCCATGATAAAAAAAGTTGCCATGACTTTGTCGATTCCTTTTACTGTCGGTGGCGGCATCAAACAATTATCTGATGTCGATAAATTTTTTGATGCAGGAGCCGATAAAGTGACTTTGAATACCGCAGCGGTTGAAAATCCACAATTAATCAACCAAATTGCCAATAAATACGGTTCACAAAGCCTTATTATTGCCATTGATGTCAACCATGAAAGCAATGGCGATTTGGCAATTTACACCCACGGTGGTTCCAAACGGGTGAAAAAACCTTACGCAAACTGGATAAATGAAGTGGTAGAACGCGGAGCAGGTGAAATCTTAATGACTGCCATGCACAAAGACGGCACGGGTTCGGGCTTTGATTTGGAGTTGCTCAAACAAGCGGACTTTCCTCTGCCTATTATTGCCTCAGGCGGTGCAAACAAGCCCAAAGATTTTTTGGATGCGATTATTGCTGGAGCTGATGCCGTGTTAGCGGCGGGTATTTTTCACCGTGATGAATTTACGGTAGCCGATGTTAAAAATTATTTAATCAACAACAAAATAAAAATGAGAATATAACCATGTTAATCCCATCCATTGATTTACTCGACGGCAAAGCCGTACAATTACAACAAGGTCAAGCTGATAAAAAAATAATCGAAAAAGACGATGTTTTTGCCTTGTTAGAAGAATTTTCGCTTTATGGAGAAGTGGCAATTATTGATTTAAATGCCGCCATGGGCACGGGCAGCAATCAAGAATTGATTGAACAAATGTTACGGCAAAAACCGTGCCGAGTGGGCGGTGGCATCCGTGATTTAAAAACTGCCAAAGCTTATTTAGCCGCAGGAGCAACCAAGATTATTTTAGGTACTTCGGCAAGTAGCGATTTTGTTAAGAAATTGCCTAAAAATTCTCTTATCTTTGCTATTGATGCCAAGGGTGATTACCTTACGACCCATGGTTGGCAACAAACAGCGGATGCAAAGATTGTTGATATTATTCCAAAATTGGCACAAAACTGCGGTGAATTTCTCTACACCCAAGTCAAAAATGAAGGCATGATGGGCGGCATTGATACGGTCAGAATCGAACAAGTTATTAAAGCTTCACCTATTCCTGTGACGGTTGCTGGTGGCATTTCTAGCTATGAAGATTTGCAATGGATAAATAAAAAAGGGGCTAATTCGCAAATTGGTATGGCGATTTATTCAGGAGCGATGCAATTGGATAAAGCGTTTATGAGCTTGCTTGATTTTGACAAAATGGACTTAGTTCCGACCATTGCTCAAGATGCCAAAACAGGCAAAGTTTTGATGATGGCGTATTCAAGCAAAGAATCATTGCAAATGGCATTATCGCAAAAAACAGGCACGTATTTTTCACGTTCGTGCCAAGAACTGTGGACCAAAGGTTTAACCAGTGGTAATACCCAGAAACTTATTCATGTTGATGTCGATTGTGATGGTGATACGCTTTTGTTCCAAGTCGAACAAGATGGCAATGCCTGTCATTTTGAGCGTTACAGTTGTTTTGCTAGCCAGACTAAAAACTATTCATTGAACTATTTGGATGAAATCTTTGAAACGCGTCTTGCCGAGGTCAATGATAAGCCTTCGTTCACTCAGCAATTATTTGCTAGTCAAGATTTGCAAATCGAAAAACTGGAAGAAGAATGCCAAGAATTAATCGAAGCAACCGAGCACAAGCACGTGCGTTGGGAAGCGGCTGATTTATTGTTTTTTACCCTCGTCATGGCAAAAGCCAAGGGCGTGAGAATCAACGAAATTGTCAATGATTTAAGGAGCAGAAACAATGAACGATAAAATCATTCAGGCCAAAGACTTCAAACGAGCGGAATTAAAAGACAACCAACACATTAAAAAGACGGTTGGCGAAATATTAAACGACATTCGCACAAATGGTGACAAAGCAGTCGATAGCTGGAGCCAGAAGATTGATGGACAAAAAGGCAAACTCATAACCCTCAAAGATTTTGCCAATTACGATTTAAAACCCGAACTTGCCCAAGCCATCCAAAGTGCCCATAAACGCATCAAGGCTTTTTGTGAGTTTCAAGCAAAAGATCTCAAAAACGACATATTTAACGATGATTTCGGCGAATTTGGCTACAAATACCAAGCAATTGAACGAATTGGGGCGTATATTCCAGGCGGGCGATTTCCGCTGATTTCTACCGCCTTAATGACCATCACACCAGCTAAAGTTGCGGCTTGTGTTGATATTATTGCTTGTTCGCCATCAAACCATCCCGCTTTATTGGCTGCGGCTTCATTGGCCGGAGCAACTCAATTTTTACACTTGGGTGGTGCTCAAGCCATAGGAGCTTTAAGTTATGGCTTTGGTAAAATTAATGCGGTCAATATGATTGTCGGTCCAGGCAATGCTTATGTCAATGAAGCCAAAGCCCAAGTGCAACACCGCACCAAAATAGATACTTTGGCGGGTCCAAGTGAGCTATTAATTTACACCAAAAACCTGCAAAACCCCGAATGGATAATGTTCGATGCCTTAGCACAAGCCGAACACGATCCCAATGCTATTTCATTGGTTGTCAGCACATCGCTACAGCTGTTAGAAAATCTTTACACCCGTACAAACGCCCATGCGGCGGGACAAAGCTTGATTGAAAACCACCAAATCCTGTTTATTCAATGCGAAAACCACGCCCAAGCGATAGACTTAATCAATCATTATGCACCCGAACATTTATTGGTAACTGACAGCAATTGCGACATGGATGTGTTCACTAATTACGGCTCTTTATTTATCGGCGAAAACTCAGCGGTTGCTTTTGGCGATTATTGCACAGGCCCCAATCACACCTTACCAACCAACGCAGCAGGCAAAAATTCAGGCGGTTTAAGTGTTCATCAGTTTTTAAAAGTGTTATCGACCCAGAAGGTCAGCAACAAAGGACGAATTGAACTTGCCAACACTTCAAGTATTTTGGCCCAAGCAGAAGGACTGGTGTTTCATCAGAAAAGTGCAGACTTAAGAAAGTAGAAGAATAGTCGGTTTTCGTCGTAATCAACTAAAAACTATTTTGTCACGTAATTTCAGCTTGAGTAAGGATAATTCGAGTTTGATTATTTTCTCTTTAAGTGTTTCCTTTTTTTGAATATACCTCACTCCTTAAAATTGCTTGAGGTATAAAATTAACATTTTTGTCTAAATTTTTGATTTATTGGTGAATAATGCTTAGGTTTTTATGATTTATTAATGTTATGTTTGGTAAAATTCATGTCTTACATTGAATTTAGATAAATCAAGGCATGATTAAGCATTTACAAGAACTACTAGAAAAAGCAGTAAGCTGCTTGCAGCGCGATGGCGTTTTCCCGAAAGACATTAAACCAGTGATTAACTTTGAGCGTACACGCAGTAAAGAACACGGGGATTTTGCCACCAATCTTGCTTTGACTTTAGCCAAACCGATTGGCAAAAACCCACGAGAAATTGCACAATTAATCGTGGACAAGTTAATTGAATCGATGCATGTTGAGAAAGTTGAAATTGCAGGGCCTGGTTTTTTAAACTTCTTTCTAACCAACAACTGTCGTCGTCAAGTGATTAAACAAGTGCTAAAGCTCGGCAATAAGTACGGAAATAATGATTTTGGTAGTCACAAAAAAATTACTGTTGAATTTGTGTCAGCTAATCCGACAGGGCCGTTGCATGTTGGGCATGGGCGGGGAGCAGCTTATGGAGCGTCCCTGTCTAATATTTTAGAAAAAAGTGGTTACGAAGTTCAACGCGAGTACTACGTCAATGATAATGGACGCCAAATGGACATCTTGGCAACTTCTGTTTGGTTGCGCTATATCGAACTGTGCGGAGTGCCTGTGGCATTTCCTGACAACGGTTATCAAGCCAATTACATTGTCGAAATTGCCCGATTTGTGCGTAAAAAATACGGCGATAAGTTTTTATTTACTCAAAGCGAGGTTTATGAAAACGTTCCTGAGGATGAAAAGCACGGAGGCGATAAGGAAAAGCACATTGATGGTTTAGTTCATAATGCCAAGCATTTGTTGGGCAAAGACAACTACCAAAAAGTTTTTAACATTGCATTAAACACTATTCTCTCTGGCATCAAAGCCGATTTAGAAAGTTTTAATGTTAATTATGATTCGTGGTTTTCTGAAAAACAATTGCATGAGAGTGACACCATTGATCGAGCTATTGCTAAGTTAAAAGAGAAAAATTATTTGTATGAAAAAGACGGAGCAATTTGGTTTATGTCCACCCATTTTGGTGATGATTTAGATCGGGTTGTTGTTCGTGAAAATGGGCAAAAGACTTATTTTGCTTCAGATATTGCTTATTTGTTAAATAAATTTGAACGTGGTTTCGAAGGGGCTTTATACGTATTTGGTGCCGATCATCATGGCTATATTGCTCGCCTTAAAGCGGCAGCTAAAGGCATGGATATTAATCCAGAAGACATAGAAATTGTATTAACTCAGTTCGCCAACCTAGTTAAAGGTGGAAAGAAAGTGCAGATGAGCTCACGTTCAGGAAAGTTTGTTACGCTAAAGCAACTCATTGATGATGTCGGTGTTGATGCAGCTCGTTTCTTTTATGTCATGCGATCCCACGACCAACACATGGATTTTGATTTGGATTTAGCAAAATCACAAACAAATGAAAACCCAGTTTTTTATATTCAATACGCCCACGCGCGAATTTGCAGTGTGTATAAAAAACTCGAAGAACAGGCTTTGCAACACAATCAAGAAATTGGCAATGCCAGTTTAAATTTGCTCACCCATGAAAAGGAAGAAGACTTGATGCGTTCAATTTCGTCTTATCCTGAAATACTAATAACGGCAGCACGCACTCGTTCACCGCACACCTTGGCAAATTATTTAAGAGAAGTTGCTCAAAACTACCACAGTTTTTATGATCAATGTCACATCGTAAACATTACAGATGAAAATTTGCGCAATGCACGAATGAACTTATCCTTAGCAACCAAGTCTATTATCGCTGATGGTTTAAGTTTGTTGGGTGCATCAGCTCCTGAATCTATGTTTGCCGAAGACAGGGATACTAAATAAATACATGGTAACTAAAAAGAAAACGAGTAAGAAAAAAACCAGACGCAAAGTGGCTGGTCGAGCAGCACCTAAAAAAAGGTTGCCGGGTTGGATTTTATTATTGCTTGGCATGTTGTTTGGCTTGGTTGTTGCTGTAATTGGCTATGTTAATGGTTGGGTGCCAAAACCAGAAAACCCTAATAATAAGCCAATCGCACAAGAAAGAGAAACCAAAAAAGAAAACACCATTGAGGATAACAGTGCAGATTTGGCCATTGAGCCAAAGGATAATTTTAACTTTTATACCACGTTGCAAAACATGGAAGTTGAGATTGATGAAGACGACTTAGCGCAAACAGATTCGAGAAAACCAAGCACTTATTATATACAATTAGGTGCTTTTAAAAGGTTAGAAGACGCCGAAACATTAAAAGCAAAAGTTGCATTTAGTGGCGTCTCTGCATTTATTGAAAGCATTGAAATTCAACAAACACATTGGCATAGAGTCCGGGTTGGCCCATTTAATAGCAGCAGAAAGGTAGATGTGACCAAAAGAAATTTACAAAAAAGTGGTTTTAATGCTATGATTATCAAACAAAAACAGTAAATCAGAAATAATAAGAGAAATAAAAATGAAGAAAATATTGTTTTTATTACTAATTTGCGGTTATAACGCTTCCGCAAAATTACCTGTGCTTAGCGCTTTTGTGAAATTACCGCACCTCGATATCCAAAAAGAAATTGACAAAGACCTTACCAATGCCGATAAATCCCGCCCACTAAGGTATGCCGTAGCAGCTCCTGTTGAAAACGTCTTTATAAAAAACAATCAAACGCAAGGGGGTCAATGGAATAAACTGAGTGATGGCTCGTGGTTATGGCGACTTAAGGTGACAACCAAGCAGGCTTTATCCTTGGATATTAGCTTAGATAATTTCTTTCTTCCACCAACAGCAGAATTGCGGATTTATGATTGGACAGAAAACTTAGCAAAGGGTCCCTATACCGATAAAAATAACAACCGTTATAGACAATTGTGGCCAGGGCCAGTTATAGGACACGAGGTTACCATCGAACTTACGGTCTCTGACCATTATAAAAAGTACGTAGCCTTTGAACTCAATAAGGTATTTAGAGGATTTAGACCTATTTGGCAAGAGGTTGATATTATCTCAAAAAGAGGGCAACTGCCTTTTTTGGGTATTGATAACCCAGTGTTAAATAACAGCGGTGCTTGTAATGTTGATGTGGCATGCGAAGATGCCGATGATTGGCAAGACCAAGTTAATTCTGTTGCCCGCTACACCTATCAAAAGGAAGGTTCACTTTTTACCTGCACAGGGCAATTAATAAACAACACCAAAAATGATGGAAAAGCTTTGTTTTTAAGCGCGTACCATTGCGGGCTTAGTGAAGATTTATCAACCAACTACTGGCAAAGTATAGCCCCAACGATTAATATTTGGTGGAATTACCAATCAAACCAATGCAGAACTCCAGATTCACCCAGTAGTTCCACGCCCATTCCCATCGCTAATTTTAATGACACTCAATCTGGAGCCCGTGTGTTGGCGATGTATCAACCCTCGGACATGGTTCTTTTAGAGTTGAATCAATCTCCAGATAATTCTTATGGTGTTTTTTATACTGGATGGGACAGATCAAATAAAGCCAGTAATTCCGCTGTTACTATTCATCACCCCAACTTTAATGCAAAACGAATAAGTTTTGAAAATGACCCACTTTCCTTAACCAGTTATGCAAGCAGTTCTTCAGGAGATCAAACGCATTTGCGGGTAAACGATTGGGACAAAGGCACAACCGAAGGCGGTTCTTCAGGGGCAGGATTGTGGAATGAAGAAAAACTATTAATTGGTCAATTACACGGTGGCTATGCTGCTTGTGGAAATAATGATCCTGATTGGTTTGGCCGCCTTTACACTTCATGGAGTGGAGGTGGGACAGCCAATACGCGGCTTAAAGATTGGCTTGATCCAAATCAAACCAATGCCGTCACACTGCAAGGGTTCACTAACAATCAATGCCAATCATTTTCTGTTTCACTCAACCACCAAGCCAATCAAGAAATTATTGGTGAAAATCAAAACTTTTCGGCATCGGTTAGTGGAGGACTAGCTCCCTATGTCTATGAGTGGGATATAGATGGAGATGGTGTTATTGATAGCAATGAAGATGAAGTCACCGTGCAATACGCAAGCAAATACATCGATAATGCCTATCTCAGAGTTACTGATAGCAATGGCTGTGTCGTCGAATCCACCAAAGCAGTTATTATTGAAGCTCCTATGATTGCTGTTTCATCGGTTGGAACAGCACAACAACTGTGTGGAAATAATGATGAATACATTGACCCAGGTGAGCGTTGGAGAGTCTCTGTCGGTATTCAAAATCAAGGGTCAGTTATAGCACGAAATAGCTACGCCGTGTTAAATAAATCCAGTGCTTCCTCTTTCCAATTGATGGGTCAAGATAATTTTGGTAACAGTATTGGCTTATGCAATCGTCAATTCATGGATATTTCAAGCACTGGTACAGAACTGGTGATTGAAGACGCAAACGAAAATGATGCTTTTAGTGCACAAGATGAGGGTTCAGCCAAAATTACTCTGACTCATTCATTTGATTTTTATGGTGAAGATATCAGCCAGCTTAGTTTTAGTACTAATGGTTATATATCAATTGACTCTAATGACAGTGGTGCTGATTTCGACAACAATTGCCCGCTTCCAAGTCGCCCAAATCAAACGTCAAATGGTTCCTCGACTCAAGCCAGAATCTTACCTTTTCACGATGATTTAATTACACAACATATTTATTATCAGTATTTTGAATCGTGCCCTCGCCAAGCAGACTTTAACAGCAATCTATCTTGTTATGTGTTTATGTATAAAGATGTTGATTTATACAATCAAAACAATTCAACTGTAGAGCATTTTGATTTCGAAGCCATTTTGTACCCACAAATTAGCCAATGGGTTTTCCAATACAGTGGCAGTGACATCAATGCCATTTCGGCAAGTGTCGGCATTCAAAATAACAACGCAACAGACGGTGTTGGGTTTTCATGCAATAACGAATCAAAGATAAACACCAACAGTGCTGTTTGTGTTATTCACAAAGACAACCAAGCACAAATTAATGCTGTTTCTGATTACGTCTATTTGGAAACACCCGCACTTTCATTGGGAACCATGCAAGCATCACAGCAAAAATCAAGTTTTTTGGATTACAGCATTAGTATGCAAGCATCTTGTGGAGACCCTGTTAATATTCAGATGGAAGCCGCTGTTTATGAGTCAGGTTTTAATCAAGAAAACAGCACCATTGTTTCAACAATTCTTGGCAATAATGGCGTCTGTAATGTCTCAACGAGCTGCCAAGTCTCAGATCAGAACACCATCGTTCCAATCAATGGTCTTTGGGACAATTCAAAACGCTCAGGAAATGGCTTAGATATGTATTTTTTACCCGTTAATGAAGAACCTGATGGGTTGGTTTATATACAATACACAGCCAAAAAAGACCACACACCTGTTTGGTATATTACAGGTGAAAATCAACGCGCACAAAACAATCAATTTTCCAATGAATTATTGCACATTAGTTATAATGGAGAATTTTTAAGCTCTGCTCGTACCGATACAGTGGTTGGTCATTCTACTTTAACCTTAATTGATGAAATCCATGCCATACAAACTCGCCAAATCAATAATAAATTCAGTGCAGAATTGCTTGAACCACTGAATTTTGGTGGGCAACCATTGGAGCAAAGAACGGGGCTTTGGTACAACCCTCAACAAACAGGTTGGGGTTTGTCAATCGGCACCAAAGGCAATAGTGAAGTTGTTTTAAGTTATCTTTATGATAATTCTGGGCAGCCTTATTGGCTGCTTGGTTCTGGTGAAAATGGCACTTCTGACTTTATCGACATGTCGTATTACACGACATTTTGTCCTGATTGCCCGAGAACATCAGTGACACTAGAGGCTGTTGGAGCGATTAAATTAGAGTTCGATTCATCCAATGTCACTGGTAAAATCAAGCAATTTGATGTTGATTTTACCAATGATAAACAAACAAGTCAGTGGCAAAGAACCAACTTACCTATCCAACTCATTACACCTGCACTGGATTAATTTAATTTAATCGAGTTTAAAAACTCTTGGCTTCTTTTTTTATCAAATACACTTTTTAGTTGTGAATACATCACTTGATAAACAACCGTTCCATGGCTGAAAATTCTAAAATTCACCATCACTTTTTGATCGCCGCTGCCACGTTCCATTAAATACTCTTGTGCTTGACCCGTACCAAAATCAATGGCTTTTTTCTTATGAATAAGTCCGTTATTGCTCTTAACTAAATTTTTTGCAAACTGAATATGGGTTGGGTTGGCAATATCTTCAGTAATTTGCTGCTTGTAATCGGTTGCGATAAACCGAAAAGTTCCTTCATTGCTTTTGGCAACCATGGCGGTGCTTAGTCTGCCATTTGCCGTTTTTTGTTTTTCTGTTGGTGTGCCAATGATTTTCATTGTAATGGGCAAATATTTCGATTTGAAGGTTGACCATTTCCAAGATTTAGCAGGGTTCTTGATTTGAGCCTTAGGCTTTCCAACAGCGACCGATGCACCACTTGTGCTAGATGAGGCAGAACTGCTGCCTACTGTTAACTGTTGGAAAGTTTTTGCTGTTTCGGCACACAATTCATCAAAAGGCCATGATTTAAGTTGTGCCACATCATCATTATTGCGAAGAGTCCACACTTCAAGTGCCGAGATTTTATACGTTTGCCCTACTTTTTTGCCTCGTTCATAGTGCCCTCCACCCATTTGCAAAGCAATACGCGTTTTATTTTTTCTCAAAGCATCCACAATATTAATCATGTTTGTTTGATAAGATTGTACAAAAATTTGCGGGCAGTAGCTTTGAGCAAAAGAAACTTTATTATCGAATGTTTGTTTCAGAATTTTTGCCAAGGCATCTTTACCATTTTGGTTCAATTGAATACTTGAGCCTTGGATAAAAAAGAAAGGGGTTGCCATGCCTCTAAACATGGCTTCAACTTGTTTTTTATCCCCTGTTCTTAAAATATTATAAATGTAGGCAAAGGCTTCTTTATCCGATTTAAATTGTGGAATATTAAGTTTTGGCAGTCCTGATGTCGCCGCTTGTGCTTGTTTTTCTGCTTGCATGCTTGCTTGGGTTGGCATGGCGTTTATTTCATCGCTGGTGTATTTGTGGGTGGCAATAATTTCTTCTTTCTCTTTACTCGCCATAAAGTTTGGTTTCCAAGGCTGTTTTACTCCATCGCGGTAAAAACGCACTGAAAAGTCGACCCTTTTATCTTGCACCTCTGTATAACTTACAATAACAGAAAATTGAGTTTGGACATGAATAGTAAATGAATTTGCCGTATGCCATTGGACTTTTCGAATCGCAGGGTCTTTGGACAAGTAGGGTCCTTTTAGTTCACTGACCATTTGATTCCAATAAGGTCGAACCAAAGAAGGAATGTCTTTTTTTATGATGCCAAGAATTTCATCATCCGATGGCAATGGAATGCCTTCGTATTCATTCCATGCAGTTTTTAATTTATCAAAATCATAATTTTCACCAACAATTCGATAACGAGCCTCAGCCCCGACTTTTATGGTGGCATTTGGGAACTCTTTGATGCCTGCATTGATTCGATAAGTCACACCACGAGTCCACCAGTGTTGCAGCCCATAGGTCGAAAAAGTTCCTCCACTTTTGCTCAATTCAATGTCTTGCATATTGGGTCGTTTAATTTGATTAATGACCTCTTCATCAGTGGGTTTTGCCGCTAATAAATTGAATGAAAGTAAAATTAGTGTAATTTGTATAAAAAGTTTAAACTTCATTGGTTTCCCCAAATTTAATAATAGGGACTATTTAAGCATTAAATTAAAGTTAAATCCTGATGAAATTATGATTTTTTTATGAGTCTGTGAAATTAGCCTGCTTTTTTTATCTTTTTTAACCACATTTCAAAGCTAATGCACTTCCAAAGTAATACATAATGCAACTCAGGAAATTGATGGCTTGGATTGTCGAGCAGGGATAAAATTATGTTTTTATCGATAAATTCATGCCAGCAACTTTCTTTATGAAGCAATAGAAACTTAACAGTTGATAACTCTTTTTGTAGCACTCCTTTAATAAACAATGGTTTTAATGAAGTCACTTTTTTTCTTTTAATAATATGACTGGGTAAAAGGTTTTGAGCACTTTTGTGAACGAGTTGTTTAGAATCTTGAGAATTACCGATTAACCATGCAGGAATGGACATGATAAATTCAACAACACGCCTGTCTCGATACGGGTGTCGAATAGTGATTCCATATTTATTTGTGTATTCGTTATCTAACCAAACACTTTGTGCCGTATCAATACCGTATACCAGGTTGACCTGTTGCGGGTGAGGATGAGAAAAGACTTTTAACTTTCTTTGATTGAATGTTTTATGCACTTGTTTGGATAACCAAAAAGGATTAGATTTAACTTTTCTTGACCATTTTGAGGGAGAAACATGCCTTAACGCAGCATACACACCTTTTGATTTAAGAAGTAAAGCCAATGATTTTAGCCCTTTTAAGGGATGTTGTTTTATTAAATCAACCAACCAATAGAGATGAGCTACGTACAAATGGTCTGCGTAAACACCCGTGAGTAAAATCTGAATATTGTTTTCTGCAACCTGGTGATAAACCTCATTTTTTAATAACCTATAAGGGTTGCTCACAGGAGCATTTAAGCTGGTTTGCCACTGCCCTTTAAGTGGCCAAAAACTTTCTCCAGCAAAGCTATGCCCATTAATGCCGAGTTCACTCATTGATGCAATCCATGTGCTTTCATCCGCTTCTTTAAACTCTGGGAAAACATAGGAAAAGGCATTAACCTGTTTATTTAGGCTTAAACAGTTTGCCGCCACAAATGTTGAATCCATACCACCACTCATCATAATGGACACTTTGTCTTGATTCCGAGTTTGCCAATTGATGGCTTGTTTGAGTAAGT
>JALSIL010000370.1 GCA_026990095.1 Lysobacterales bacterium | reverse complement strand
GCTGCAATTTTTATCACATTGTGAATATTACATTCACAAAAACTGTTTGCTTGTGGTAAAAATAATACAGACAGTGGTTAATTAACAACGATTATTTCAGAATGCTTGGATAATGTGTTAAACTTCCAACCATTAAGAGTGCAGAAAAAGAATAATGATAAAACAGAGAACCCTAAAAAACACTGTAAGAGCCACAGGAGTTGGCATTCACACAGGTCAAAAGGTTTATATCACCCTAAGACCAGCAGGTATTGACACTGGAATTGTATTTGTTAGAACCGACCTGAATACACCAAAACACATTAAAGCCCAAGCTGAGTTGGTTGGGGATACAAGCATGTCTACAACGCTCATCAAAGACGGTGTTCGTGTGGCAACTGTTGAGCATTTAATGGCTGCTTTTTGTGGCATGGGTATCGACAATTGCATTGTTGAGCTCAGTGCATCTGAAGTTCCGATTATGGATGGTAGTGCAGGACCCTTTGTCTTTTTAATTCAATCCGCAGGGATTTTGTTGCAAGACAATCCCAAAAAATTCATAAAAATAACTAAAGCTGTTGAAATAAAGCACGAGGATAAGTTCGCTCGCTTTGAACCCTTCAATGGTTTCAAGCTAAAGTTTGATATAGAATTTAACCATCCCGCATTCTCAGAGCACACAAAGTCTAAAGAAATCAACTTCTCAAGCAATACTTTTATTAAAGAAATTTCACGTGCTCGTACTTTTGGTTTTATGCGTGATATAGAAATGTTAAGAGACAAAAATTTGGCAATTGGAGGCAGCATGGATAATGCCATTGTTTTAGATGATTATCGCGTCTTAAACCAAGACGGTCTGCGCTACGAAGATGAGTTTGTCAAACATAAAATTCTAGATGCCATTGGAGACATTTATCAATTAGGTCACCCAGTTATCGGAGCCTTTCACGGTTACAAATCAGGACATGCATTAAATAATGGCTTAGTTCGCAAACTAATTAACCAATCTGATTGTTGGGAATTGGTTAACTTTCCCGAAAAAGCACAACAAGAGAAACAACTCTACCCTGTGTTTGCATAAAACCATTGGTTGTTAATTTAACTTTATAACCAAGTCTTATTAGAAAAACACGAATTAGAGTGCTATCAATTGGTTTGTCAAGGAAATCTATAAAAGTTCTAATTCTTAGAGATGCATCACGTTTTTAATTGTGTTTTTATTATAATATGCTAACATTAATACATTAGTGGGAACTTTACATGAACAATGTATTCTAACAAACTGTTAAACTTAGAGTTTTAGGAGCATAACCAAAGTGAAATTATTTTGTAATCTAATGTTGCTAGCATTGACACTATTCTCTATGAGTGCCCATGCAAATGATGAAGATTCTCTTAATTTTCAAAGAATTGATCCTCAACTCATCAATTACCACCTTCAAGAAAACAAGGACGATAGCTGGATAAAAACAAACACTTCTTTGCCCAATAAGTTTTTTTCTCTGTCCTCAAAAAAGACCGACTCTTTTCGAGACGAAGTGGAAATGGCTTGGAGTTTTTCAAACTTATTCAGTATAAATATTAACCTCTTCGAAGACGGAAACTATAAAAATTACTTCAACCTTCCCTCACAAAGCAGCCCTACTCGCTCTTTGAACAAGTCTGCTTCTCGCTCTTTACAACCAACTTTGGATACAAACACTCGACTTAGAGGTTATAAAATTGGTTTGTCATCTGATTTTGGCATAGGTAATCAATATAAACTTGGCATAAATTTGGACTACGGAAAATTAGATGGTGCAGACTTAATTGGATTTAATACCAACAACGTCAACATGAGTTCATTTGCACTTGGAATAAAAAACAAAAAATTTGGTGCTTCCTTAATTACAGATAGTGTCATTGAAAACAACAACTTTTTATCAAACCAAGCGCGCATGGGTTTTGAAATTGATTGGCATTTTTCTGAAAATACAACTTTTTCATTCGGTTCCAAACAACAAATAAAAAACACTGACGATAGTCCTCAAACAACAAATTTTGACAACCTTTCTGGTAACATTCAATACATAAAATTTCAATATAATTTATAATTTTACCTATATTAGTCATTTCTAATAGAGATTAAATACTGCATTTGCTATAGTCCATACTTCTTAAGAGATGAAAAGTTATAATAAACAAAATGCACATTAAAAAATTTGGCGGCACTTCATTAGCCACTGCCAGCAAGCTCAAGACAGTTGCAGAAATAATTTTTAACGCGTCTAAAAAATCACAGGTTGCCGTTGTATTGTCAGCCATGGGAAAAGTAACCGATAACCTTATCGAAATAATTTCTATTGCTACAGCCGATGGAGATTGGAAAAGTAAAATCGAATCATTGGAAGATTTTCACAATCAAACATTGGTTGAACTTAATTGCGCTTGTCGACTCGAAGCACAAAAACAGCAAACCAGTATTAGTTATTTATTTCAAGAAGCACAAGCAAAACTGCAAGGAATCAGCTTACTAGGTCAGTGCCCTAAGGATACGTATGCGTGGTTAATCACTTTAGGAGAGCAACTTTCTGTTTCTCTTATGTATTCGCAACTTATCTCTCTTGGACTCGCTATAGAAACCATAGATGCACGTGCACACATCATAACAACTGAAAATGCATTTAGTGGTGAGGTTGACATTAACCAATGTAAGTCAAATCTTTCTGCCTATAAAAAGAGTAACGCTGAAGTTTTACTCATGCCTGGATTTTGCTCTTCTAGCCCTTCAGGGAAAGCCACCACATTAGGTCGAAATGGATCTGATTATTCTGCCGCATTACTTGCCATAAGTCTAGAGGCACAAAGGTGTGAAATTTGGACAGATGTTGATGGCGTTTATAACGCCAATCCACGGGAAGTGAGCACGGCTTATTTGGTTCCCCAACTGAGCTATTATGAAGCGATGGAATTGTCTTATTTTGGCGCCAGTGTTTTACACCCTAAAACAATTACACCACTAATGCATGCGGACATTCCATGCGTGATTAGAAATACATTTAACTTGGATTCAGAAGGCACCATTATTAGTCAAAATGCTCATAAGACAGACAATTTTGCCACGGCAATCTCAAGCCTTGAAAATATTACCATGGTGACCGTAAGCGGTCCAGGGATGAAAGGCATGGTTGGCATGGCTGCACGGGTATTTGACACCATGAGTGATAAGAATATCAGCATCATACTCATTACCCAATCTTCTTCCGAATATTCAATTAGCTTTTGCATCGATACGCATTCAAAAACTCTGGCACAACAGTGCCTTAATGATACTTTTGCTCTTGAGTTAAAAAATGAGATGCTAGAACCCATTTCATTTAAAGATAATTTAGCAATAATCACCTTGATTTCTGATAATATGAAAAAGCGTCGTGGCACGGCAGCACAATTTTTCCAATCATTAGCCATTGCCAATGTCAACATTATTGCCATCGCTCAAGGATCAAATGAACGCTCTATTTCTGCTGTAATTGAAGAAGACAGAATCAAACGAGGATTAAGAAGCTGCCATCAACTATTTTTTGACTCGCGTCAACAAGTAGAAATCATACTTATCGGCTGTGGTCTTGTGGGCAATGCTTTTTTAATGCAAATTCAAAAACAACAAGCTTACTTGAACAAACAAAACATTCGCATAAAAGTATGCGGTATTATCAATTCAAAAGGCGCTTTATTAAATGAAAACGGCATAGACCTTAGTCATTATAAACAATCTTTACAAACTGACCTAAAAGAATTTGACAAAGAACAACTCAAAGCCTTTAGGCAGCAATCCAATATGATTAACCCAATTATTGTTGATTGCACCTCGTCCACTGAAATTGCACAAGATTATTGTGACTTTTTCGAAGCAGGTTATCACATTGTAGCAGCAAATAAAAAAGCCAACACCCTGAGCTACGAGTACTACAAAAAATTAAAACAGACCGCAGTACATTCTCACCGTCAGTTTAATTATGAAACCAATGTTGGTGCTGGATTACCCGTTATTGACACCTTCAGAAATTTATTACGAGCAGGCGATAAATTGGTCAAATTTGAAGGGATATTATCTGGCTCAATGTCTTATATTTTTGGAAAACTTGATGAGGGACTGCCTCTGTCTCAAGCCGTAATAAAAGCCAAAGAAAAAGGCTTTACGGAACCCGACCCTCGCGATGATTTAAGTGGCATGGACATTGCCCGAAAAGTTCTTATTATTGCCAGAGAATCTGGTTTAAAACTAGAATTAAGCGATGTCAAAATTGACTCCTTATTAACCCAGGAACTTATTGATGCAGCCAGTGCCAAAGAGTTCATGGAAAAGCTTCCTAAATTGGATGATAAAATTAAGAAGTTAAACCAACTAGCCCAAGCGAAAAACTGTGTGTTACGCTATATTGGCACGGTTTCAAATAATGACTGCTCCGTAAAAATTGAAGAAATTCCGCAAACCTCTGCCCTCTATTCAGTAAAAGAAGGTGAAAATGCCATCTCATTTTATAGCCAATACTATCAACCCATCCCTATGGTTCTTCGTGGCTATGGAGCTGGAGCGGATGTCACCGCAGCTGGAATTTTCTCAGATGTAATTAAAATAGTTCCATCTAAAAGCAGCTTAACTTAAGTTCATCTCTTAAAACCTGCTAAGAGCTTGCAATAAAAATCGTGTTTTCTCTATCGGGATTGAGGGATAATATTTCTATCATGACAGACTCCTCCATAAATAAAAATTAAGGTACGATTCCCAGCCTGCAAAGGGCTTGAATACCGCATCAATAATTTTCTTATCGGGTTTTTTGTCGGTTTTAAAGTGAGTGTGCAATGATGAACTCAATCCTGTATCGCCATAGGCAATACATGTCATGTCACGCAGTGATTTCATCAAAACATAATTGGCAGTCCATGGTCCAATGCCTTTGATGGCGGTAAGTTTGGTCATTTGTTGCTCTTTAGTTAACTTTAACAATTCTGGCTTACGCAATTCACCTTGGCAAAAGGCCTTAGAGATATTGATGATGTAATTAATTTTCTGTTTAGAAAATTGCATATCGACCAGTTCTTGTCTTTGAATATTTTGCAGTGTTTGAGGTTCTGGAAAACAATAATATTCGACTCCATCTCTGCTGAGTTTATCACCGTATTTACGCACCAATCGAGTTTTTATTTTGTGGGCGAAGGTTAGGTTGATTTGTTGCCCAATCACGCACCAACACAAGGCTTCATATAAGTCCACAATTCCCATTAAACGCAATCCAAAATAATCTTGAGAAAAGCTTTGGGTTTCTTTGTGTTGTTCAAGCAATTGGTAAAAGGGATTCAAATCACGGTTTAAGTCAAACCAATCACGGGTATAGGTATGCACCTCATTTTTGTCCTTTTGGCTTATATTTTCTTTTTCAATTTCAACAATAAGTATATGCTCTTTCGATGAAACTGTTATAAATGCCAATCCTGATTGCAAACGAATGAGCCTTTTGACACCTTCTTCATTAACGTGGTATAAACACTCGTCAAAACCTCGGTCTAAAAATTGCAAACAAGCATCAAAACTAAAGTTTTCAGGCTGTTTAATGCGAAGCGTTGTTGCCATCAGTTAATGACGTTGACTTCAGAACCTGCTCTGATGCGTTCGTTTCCACGAATGATAATGGTTTGACCAATTTTTACGCCCGTGACTTCTATCATTTCACCCGATGCCATGCCTGTTTGCACATCCACTTTTATCGCTTTGCCATCCACAACCGTATAAACATAAGTTCCACTGCGGCGAATAACCAGCGCATCTCGCGGAACAGCAATGACCTCACGCGGCGCATGTGTAGGAACAATAACCGTCACAGGTTCACCGGACCACAAGCTGTTCTTTTCTAAATTTAAATGCACTTCAACTGCAAGGGATGGACCAATAGCCGCTGGCGTAAATTGACTGATATTCGCATTGTATTGTTTTCCTTGCTCTGTTACTACTTTCCACTGGGCTTGTTTTTTAATTTGCGATTTATATTTAACAGGAACAAATACAACAACCTCTAAATTATCAGCTTGCATCAGTTCGGCAACGGAATCGCCTGAGTTCAACAACGCTCCAACTTGAGTCAGTTGTTGCATTACATAACCATCATATGGAGCCACAATTGTTAGCTTGGTAACTTGATCCTTATATTGGTTCAGGCGTGATTGGCTTTGTGCCAACTCACTTTTTGCAGATAAATAGTCCGATTGATTTTGCTCTAATTCTGTTTTTGAAATTAAATTCTTTTTCACTAAATCTTGCAATCGAGTTTTTTCGGCTTTTAAAAAATCGTAGCGAGCTTGGCTACTCTTGACGGCATCTTGTAACTCCTGTGAACGTAATTTTGATTGCGTATCGGTTAATTCTGCTACGATTCCGCCTTTTTTGACAAAGCTGCCGACATCAAGCAATGAAATCACCACGCCTCTGAATTCGGCTTTTAGTGTTGCCACCACTTTAGCTTGCACTGTTGCTGGGATTTTTCGCACGGGTGACATCTTGATTTTTTCTACTGTTGCCACTTTGACAGGCGATGGACCACCTTGTTGTGCTATTGAGCATTGGCTTACTAGTAGAAAACTCAGTAGTAATGTATTAATTTTATGCATCGATTTTTCTCATTAAATTTTGTTCTGTTGAAAATAGTTTCAAAAGACTCGGTAATAAAATAAGCGTAAAGACAGTGGATAAAAGCATACCACCCACTATTACACCTGCCAACCCTCGGTACAATTCTGTTCCCGATCCAGGTATCAACAATAACGGTAACATGCCAAATATGCTAGTCATCGTACTCATTAAGATAGGTCTAATGCGTAACAATACCGCATTTTTAACCGCATCAGCTATTGCCATACCATCTTTGACTGCCATGCGTGCTCTATCAACAAGTAAAATGGCGTTATTTACCACTAGACCCAACAATATTATAAAGCCAATCATGGTCAACAAATCCATTTGTTGCCCAACAGCCAAGTCCATAATTCGTATGGCTACCACACCACCAACCGTTGCCATTGGTATGGTGGCTATTACCAATAGTGAGTCTTTAAAGGATTGAAACATGGCTGAAATTAACAAATAGAGGATAACAATCGCTAATAAAAAGGATTGCGTTAAACTTTTTAGGGCAATGGTTAAGGACTCGGCTGTCCCACGGTAATTTATCAGACTGTTTTCTGGCATCATTTCTTTAAGCATTGGCGTTAGCTCTTGCTGCAAAATATTCATGCCCTGCTCTAATGCGACATCATCGGGCAAGGTCACTTGTAAAGTCAATGTGCGCAGTCGCTCCAAGCGTTGAATTTGACTTGGTCCAGCTGTCCGTTTGATTGTTGCTAAATCACCCAAGGCAAGTATTTCTCCACTGGCTGTATAAAGTGGCACATTGGCAAACTCTTCTGGTGTTAACCACTTATCATTACGCAGAATCACATTGTATCGGCGAGTGCCATTAAAATATTCACCAACAAAGTTACCATTACCTAAAGAACGCACAATGCCAGATAAATCTGCTCGTGTCCAACCCGCTTGTGCTAAGGCACGGTCATTGGGTTTGAGTTGCAACTCGGGTTGCCCGTATTCTAATGATGGAGAAGGTCTAATTTGTGCTTTGGGTATCAATTGGCTAATCTTACCAAAAGCCGCTTTTCCCACATCCAACAGTTTTTCATAATCTCCACCCTGTAAATCGACATTAATCTGACGGGCGCCTCCAATGCCTCTAAAGATTGATGCTCGTCGGGCAAAACCAAAGGTATCGGGTAAATTTTGTAATATTTGGCTGTTAACAATCTTGAGTAATTCATCAACTTCATCGGTATTTTCAGCACGCACGCCTAAAAAAGCTCCTTGACCAAAAAGACCTAAGAAATAATTTTTGACCTTTGGCTGTTTTGTGCCATCAACATAAGGTTGCATGCGTTCTTTTATGACATTAACCAAATCTTCTTGGGCTGATTTAACCGACAAACCTGGTTGTGGCAATAAAAAGCCAAAACTTTGGTTGCGTTTTCCTGATGGTAAATAATCTGCTGGAGGAATGATGCTGTAAGCAACAACCGTTGGGATTAAGGTCAAAGCTAAAATCCAACTGATTTGTTTAGAGCGAGTGTTGGTTATTTTTGAGATAAAGTTCGCAACACTTTGCCACCAATGATAATGCACATCATCAAAGTTATCCTCTTTAATCCATTTGGATGCTGCCGCTGGCAATACGGTAACGGCTACCAGTAGAGAAACGATAATTGAAACCGATATCGTAACGGCTAAATCAGCAAACAACTGCCCTGATTCGTCTTTTAAGAAAATAATGGGCAAGAAAATTGCCACCGTTGTTGCCGTAGATGCAAGCAATGCAGCCCAGACTTGCGTTGTACCAATTAAAGATGCTGCTGTGGCTTTTAATCCTTTTTCGCGTTGACGGACAATGTTTTCTAACACCACAATAGCCGCATCAAGCACCATTCCCGTAGCAAAGGCAAGACCAGCTAGGGAAATAATATTCAGTGAACGCCCTAAAATCTCCATAGCAATAAATGATGCCAATAAACATATTGGAATAGCTAATGCCACAATCAATGCAGGAATAGCGCGTTTGAGGAAAAACCATAAAACCGCAATGGCCAAAAACATGCCCAATAACAAGTTGTTTTGCACCATGCTAATAGAGGATTTAGTGTAAATGGTTTCATCGTACAATTGTGCGATGTTTAAGCCATTGTCTTTTAACAACCCATCTTTGAGCTCTGCTATTGTCGCTTTTAATTTGGTCATCACATCCAACACGTTTACACCAGACTCTGGGATGACATTCATCACCAGTGCAGCGGAGCCACTTTGTGTGATTGATCCCATAACATCCATCATTTGCAATTTGATTTCCGCCACATCTCTTAAATAAATTGGTTTGCCATCGCGCCATTGAAGAATCATATCTGCTAAATCATCTGGATTATACTTGCCTTCATAACGTATGGTGTACTTACGTTTGCCTACATCTTTTGTGCCTGCAGATACATTTCGAAATGCACCATTAAGGTTTGCAAAACTGGTTAAATCCAGCCCCAAAGTTGCCGCTTTAAATGGATCAAAAGTGATTCGCAATTCATAAGGACGACCGCCAAAGGCATTAACCGCAGTGACTCCATTGATTTGTTCGATTTTTGGCACAACATTATCCGCGATGAAGTCTTGATAAGTGGCAATGTCTTTTGTGTTGTTAGCCAGTGGTGTAAAAGAAAACCAAGCAATAGGATTGCCACCAAAACGTTTTGCACCAAGGTTAACCGTTGGTTCGGTGGCATCAACAGGGTAGGCAGGAACTTGATTGAGGCGATTAATGACTTCAACCAATGCTCGTTGCATATCCATATCAGAGACAAACTCCAAGGTAATGCTACCCGAGCCTGAATTGGCACTGGATGCCATTTGCGTTAATCCAGGCAAACCCTGAAAAACTTTTTCTTGGGGTTCTAATATTTCAGACTCAATTTCTTGCGGAGCCGCACCACGCCAATTGGTTGAAATACCAATGGCTGGACGCTCAACATTGGGAGCGAGTTGAATCGGTAACTTTGTTAAACTGATATAGCCAAAAATGGCTATCAGTAATACAGCTACCGCAACGGCTACGCGATTTTTTAGGGAGGCTTGAGTTAGTTGCACTGTGTGTTATAAATTCCTAGGTTTAATTATCAGTATTGGGTATCATTTTATATTGAATCGGTATAAAAAGTTAGATTTAATTTGTTAAATTGGCGTTAAAAAAGTTATAATTAGGGCAACGATTTAATAAATTAAACTATGGGAAATAAAAAATGAATAAAAAAATAGCACTTCTTGCAAGCATAATATTAACCAGCAATGTTGCATTTGCTGCAAGCTTTAGTATCAACTCTAATTCACTCGGTTTGAGTTCTGTCAACACAGGGTATAGCCCTGCTGCGAGCAGTTACACACAAAACATTGACCCTGCAACAATTACTCCAGCCAACTCCGTATCGTGTAATGCTGGTGGCCTTCATGCAGACAACTCTTATATGAGACGCTTTGACTTAGACGGTGATCATGGCGTTACAGGCTCAATCAATATTGACAGTGTTGATATTGGAATCGAAACAGCAGCCGGTACTGGTGGAACTCAACCAATAACCATTAATCTGTATTCTATTGCCAATGCCGATGCTTTATTATTTGCTAATTTAAATAATATTGGCACCTTAAGCGCAAATGTTGCAGATGCATCCGCTGTAATTCAAAACTTTGTTGTTACGGGGACAATAGATGGAACAACTGATGATTTGGTTGTGGAAGTCTTTACTCCTGATGGACAAGGTGCTGGTCATTCATTCTTTATGGGTTCAAATACTGCGGGGCAAATTGCACCTTCTTTTATTGCCGCTGCTGCTTGTGGAATTACTGAACCAACAGATACTGCTGCTATTGGATTTCCTACTATGCATATCGTTATGACTATAAATGCATCAAATGCAGCATTAGCTCCACCAACTCCAGTACCAAGCTTAACATGGTTAGGTCTTGCTTTAATGGTATTGACTTTAGGCTTCTTCGGTAGACGATTTGTAAAATAAGTTTAACAGCTTTTATATAGACAAGAGGTGAGTTTTTTTAATAGCTCACCTTTTTTTTGTGCTTTATTTTTCTAACTCATCCCACCTAGCAAATTTTTGTTCGAGTTCGCCACTAAGTTTTTGTTGTTTTTGCGTGGTTTGTTTGATTGTGTGTGCATCTTTTTGGTAAAAATCGGCTTGAGCCATTTGGGTATTGAGCTCTTCTAATTGTTTTTCCAGTTTATCAATTTCTTTTGGCAAGTTATCCAGTTCATATTGCTCTTTAAAAGTTAATTTCCTTACTTCAGAAGCTGATTCATTGGTTTTTTTAAATGTTTCACTTTTACTTTTTGTTTTAGTTGATATAACTTTATCGGGTCGTTGGACTAAATAATCCTGATAGCCACCAACGTATTCTTGAATATGTGCGTTGCCTTCAAAAACATAGGTTTGTGTTGCCACTTTATCAATAAAATCCCTGTCATGACTAATAAGCAACACCGTTCCTGGAAATTCATACAACTGCTCTTGCAACAAATCCAGCGTTTCCATATCCAAATCATTGGTGGGCTCATCTAATACTAAAACATTAGCAGGACGTGCAAATAAGCGTGCTAACAATAAACGCGAGCGTTCGCCTCCAGACAAGACCTTGGCAGGTGCTCGGATTTTATCAGGACGAAATAAAAACTTTTGCAAATAACTAATAACATGAGTTGGCTTGCCATTAATTACGATTTCATCTGTTCCCTGATTGAGGTTGTTGGCAACCGTATCTTCTAAGTTCAAATTTCCTTTTAATTGGTCAAAATAAGCAACCTCGAGTCCTACTCCGTGCTTAACGGTCCCTGTTAATGGCTCAAACTTTCCAAGTAAGATATTAACTAAGGTCGTTTTTCCTACGCCATTTTTACCAATAATTCCAATTTTATCACCACGACGAATCTTTGCAGAGAATTTTTCGAACAAGATTTTTTTATCATCCCCTTGCCCCCATCCAAAACTAATGTTTTCAGCAGTAATGACTTTTTTACCCGTTTTTTCGGCAATATTAATCTGCACTTGGGCTGATTCACTTTGCACACGTCTTTGGCTGCGTATAATTCGTAATTTTTTTAATTCTCTGACGCGTCCTTCATTGCGAGTACGTCTGGCCTTGATGCCTTGTCTAATCCAGACTTCTTCCTTTGCTAGATTTTTATCAAACAACTTGTTTTCTCTGTCTTCAGCATCTAAACGAGCGTCTTTCCTGATCAAATACGTATCATAATCACAGTCGTAATAATGTATTTTACCTCTATCGAGTTCTAAAATACCTGTGGCGATGCTTTTAAGAAACGCCCTGTCATGGGTGATAAACAACACCGCAATATTTAAACTTTTTACAAATTTTTCTAACCAAATAATTGTTTCTATATCCAGATGATTAGTCGGTTCATCTAACAGCAATAAATCAGGTTCTTGTACCAAGGCTCTTGCTAAAACCACGCGTCTTTTGACTCCGCCCGAGAGGTCGTTAAACGTTTGGTCTTTATCTAAATTTAACTGCGATATTACTGTCTCTATGGTGTTTAATTGCATCCATGAGTCACTGGCAGTAATTCGCTCACCGATGCTATCAATCGTATCTAAGTCATTATTAAGTGCATGGTGGTAGGCGATAATGTCATCTCCAACACTCCCTAGTGCCTTAGCGACCAAGGTGTATATGTCATCATTGCTTTTGTTTGTTGGTACATTTTGTTCCATCATTCCTACTTTAGCTGATCCATGACGGCGAATTTCTCCATGCTCTAACGGGATTTGCCCTGTTAAAAGCTTCATCAAAGATGATTTTCCTTCACCATTTCTTCCAATCAAACAAATTTTTTGTCCTTTATTAATAGAGAAATTAATTTCATCTAAAAGAGGTTCTGCACCAAAATCTAGTGATACATTTATTAGTGATAGTATTGCCATAGATGTTTATTGCTATTATTTGATGCAGAAGTGTACAGTTGTAACATTTAACATGCAACAACGCTTATAAAATGAATGTAAAATCAACAAGTTTACATCAACAGTTCATTAACACATGAGCCGTATCTAACATTCTGTTGGAAAATGCCCACTCATTATCGTACCATGACACAACTTTTACTAAAGTTCCGCTGGTGACATTAGTAAGTCCCGCATCAAAGGTTGATGACTTTGCATTGTGGTTAAAGTCAATTGAAACTAGTGGTTCGTCATTGTAGCCAAGCACATCTTTCATACCTAGTGATGCCTCTTTCATTATGGCATTGACCTCTTCAACGGTTGTAGGTCGAGAGGCTTGAAAAACTAAATCCACAACCGAAACATTAATCGTTGGTACGCGCATTGCATAGCCATCAAGCTTGCCATTTAGTTCAGGAAGAACCAAACCAACCGCCTTTGCAGCCCCCGTACTTGTGGGTATCTGACTCATTGTTGCTGAACGTGCTCGACGCAAATCTTTATGCGGAGTATCGGACAATACTTGATCATTAGTGTAAGCATGAATAGTCGTCATTAAGCCACTTTCTATACCAATCGAATCGTATAAAGGTTTTACCAAAGGAGCTAAACAATTGGTTGTACAAGAAGCATTAGAAATAATCTGACAATCTGATGTTAGTACATCATCATTAACTCCATAAACGATTGTGGCATCCATTTGCCCACTACCAGGAGCTGAAATAATGACTTTCTTTGCCCCTGCCTCAATATGCTTTGATGCCGCTTTTCTGCTGCGAAATAAACCCGTGCATTCCATGACAACATCGATATTTAATTCTTTCCACGGTAAATCTTTTGGGTTAGGTATGGAAAAATGTTTGATAAAGTCACCATTGACTGAAAAACCCCCTTCAGCCATTTCAACATCTTCTTTAAAGTGTCCATGAACGGTGTCAAACTTCGTTAAATGCACCGAAGTTTTTAAATCAGCCAAATCATTGATTGCAACTATTTTAAATTTATTTTGAGCGTTTAATTCATACAATGCTCGAACGATATTTCGACCAATTCGGCCATAACCATTTATTGCTATATTTATTGTCATTTTATTAACCTATTATTGAGATATTAACCTTGCGGAATAATAATATTATAACAAATAATAGCTCATATCTCAATCAAGTCAATGCAAGTTTAGGTGCGAATTGCCTTTACACAATTTCGACCACTATCCTTGGCTTTATACAACGCCTTATCGGCACGGTTAATAATTTTATCAATCGTTTCATCTATAGCCAATGATTCAGAAACACCCAAACTTATGGTGTAACTGATTGATTTTTCTTTAACTTGATGGAAAGAATTTTCAACTTTTTTTCTTATTTTTTCTGCAACGTTACAGGCATTATTCATACTTGTACTGGGCAGTAAAATGGCAAATTCTTCCCCTCCCCAACGACAAACTTTATCGGTAGTACGAAAAGACGATTCCATTAACTGGGATAAACTTTTTAAGATTTCATCACCGACCATGTGCCCGTAGGTGTCATTTATGTCTTTAAAAAAGTCAATATCAATAATGATGAGAGAAAAAGGCTCTGAATGAATTTTCGCATTTTTAAACGCATGTTCTATGTATTTTGTAAATGACCTTCGATTAAGTATCCCCGTCAATTCATCTGTATTGGCTTGGTAGCTTAATTCGTCTTGTCTATTTTCATTGTACCGAATCCATTTCGTTACACCTATTGCTAGCAGACTATAACCACATACAAATAACAACTTACTGGAAATATTGATAACCTCTTTAGGATATACAAAAATAGTATCAAGTGTAATAACAAAAAGACCATAATAAATAAAAGAAAAACCAATGGAGGTAAAATAGTAAAAACCGCTCTTATTTGTGCTGTGCTTTTGCGTGATAAAGATAAGATAGAAAG
>JALSIL010000369.1 GCA_026990095.1 Lysobacterales bacterium | reverse complement strand
TTTAGCCATCTTACAAGGGCATGTGCCTAAAGTTATCTCTGAATCAATCGGCCAATTGATGCTTATTTTATGTAAATGACCTTTATCTTCAATAACGCCATTGACCGTTTCTAGTAGTTCATCGTGTTGCCAATGAATAAGGTTGTCAGCAAGAATAATTTGCAGGGCTTGGTAGACCATATCTTCGGAAAAAAGCGATTGGATTTGTTTTGCGGGGCCTTTAAACGCAAGAGGTATTTGCAACATGTTCACGTAAAATTTTAATCAATCAACCATTGTAGCATCATAGCAAAACTATTTGATAAATAAATTCACACCCAGCAACATAACCCCAATAAAAATTACAGACATCAAAGAGCCGACTCGTAAGAAATCTTTAACCTTATAACCCCCTGGCCCCATGATTAAGGCACTAACTTGATGCGTGGGAAGGATAAAAGCATTTGAAGTGCCAAGGGCAACTATAAGTGCGTAAACCGCAGGGTTACCTCCTGTTTCTAGGGCAATATTAATTGCCAAGGGAACCAGTAAGACAGTGGCACCAACATTAGACATAACCAAAGAAAACACCGTTGCCAAAATTGCAATAGCAATCTGATAAACATACTGATTGACATCTCCAAGTCCTGCAATAGTTTTTTGCGCGACCCACGCTGCGGTTCCCGTGTGCTCCATGGCGTAACCCAGAGGAATTAAACTCGCCAGTAGAAAAACCGTTTTCCAACTAACCGCACGATAAGCCTCATCAATATGAATGACGCCTGTAATAATCATACCAATGGCTCCCGTCAATAAAGCAATGGAGAGCTTTAAATCCGTAAATATCACTAAGCCTAAAGCAACAGCGAAGAAGAAAATAGCATGGGGAACTTTTTGAGGTCGCTCAAGTTCACTGGGAATGTCACCAACCAAAGCAACATTTCGTGATTTCGTGAGACCTGCTTGGTCGTGCCATCCACCATAGATAACAAAAGTATCACCCAATCTCAAGGTAATGGCGTACATGTCTTGTCCACGGAACACTTCATCTCCACGAGAAATTGCAACAATGGTTATGCCAAATTCTTGCCTAAAGTGAAAGTCTGATAATTTTTTACCCAAAAACCGAGAACCAGGCACAACCACCGCTTCAGAAAATCCTGCATTGGATTCATTAAAAGTGTGTTTAAATACTTTAAAACCATTGGTTTGTTTCAACCCAAAATTGTTGGCAAATGACTCAATTTCTTCCTTTTTGCCCATGACTCCAATACTATCACCTACCCATAAAAAGTGTTTGCGAGAAGGCGAAAGTATTCTGTGTCCTTCCGAGCTTAAAGCTAATACAGTAATTTTTTCTTGCGTTAACGCTTCGAGTTCTAAAATGGTTTTACCAACTAATGGACTGTTTTTGTCAATAACCAGTTCTTTTTTAGTGTTGCTTATGCCATAAGTTTCTTTGAAATAGTTGTCCGATTTTTGACCACTAGAGGCGTCATTTTGAGCGTTGTTAGGCAGCAAAAAACGCCCGATAAGTAAAAAGTAAATGATTCCAGCAATCAACATCATAATGCCAATAGGTGTGACAGAAAACAAACCAAATGCTTTGAGTGTTTCAGCACCAGGAGGTAAAGAACGGTTAGACGTTTCGATTAAATCATTAAGTAAAATTAATGGTGATGAACCAACCATAGTGACAGTGCCACCCAAAATGGCACAAAAGCCCATTGGCATCAGTAAACGCGATAATCCGATTTTAGTTTGTGAAGAGATGCGACTCATCACCGGTAGGAATAGGGCGGTTGCTCCAACGTTTTGCATAAATCCGGAGATAACACCAACAGTTCCAGAAACAACTGGAATCACCGTTTTTTCAGATTTTCCGCCGATTTTCATGATAAATCCAGCGACTTTGCTCATTACGCCAGTCCTATCCAATCCCGCACCCAAAATCATTACCGCAATAATTGAAATCACCGCATTAGAAGCAAAGCCATCAAACAAATGCGTATCAGGCACCAAACCAGTCAAACCTAACACCACTAAAATCAAAACAGCAGCGACATCAATACGAATTACTTCGGTAACAAATAAAATAACGGTATAGGCAAGAATAGCCAATACCATCATCATTTCGTTGCTTAATTCGAGTGCGGCTGATTCCATGGTTTAAGAC
>JALSIL010000368.1 GCA_026990095.1 Lysobacterales bacterium | reverse complement strand
TGCCATTGCCTGACCATGCCTAAAAATTCATTGTTTAAGATGATGATTTTGACATCAATTTGGGTTTGCATGATGGTACCAAGTTCTTGGATATTCATTTGCACACCACCATCACCGACAATACCAATAACAGTTCGTTCGGGTTTGGCTAATTTTGCACCTATGGCTGCTGGTATACAAAAACCCATTGTTCCGAGTCCGCCAGAAGTTATCATCGAGCGGGTTTGTGAGTATTTAGCATAGCGGCAAGCTGCCATTTGGTGTTGGCCCACATCGGTGACAATAATAGCGTCGTTTTGTGTTAAGTCGTTAATCATGTCGATAACTTCTGACATGGTTAATGCTTGTTTGCTGGGAGTTAAGTCTTCTTTGATGACAGCATCGTATTCTTGTTTGTGTAATTGAGAAAACTCCTCACGCCATTCTGGGTAGCTTTTTTCGATAATTCTGTCGGTTATTTGTGGTAAGGTGTATTTAACATTACCAAGGACTGGAACATTAACGCGAACATTTTTGTTTATTTCGCTGTTATCAATTTCAAGGTGGATGATTTTGGCTTGTTGGGCATAGGTATTGAGTGTGCCTGTAACCCGATCATCAAATCGCATACCAATAGCAATGAGTAGGTCGCATTGATTAGTCAATAAATTGGGTGCATAATTACCGTGCATACCCACCATGCCAACATGGTTTGGGTGGTCATTATTGATGGCAGATAAGCCCATTATGGTGGCAGCAGCAGGAATGCCACTTTTTTCTAAAAAGGCTTTGAATTCGTTCTCTGCTTCGCCAAGAATAACGCCCTGTCCATATACGACTAAAGGTTTTTGTGCATCATTTATCATATCGGCTGCGTCTTTTATGGATTGTTCTTTTGGTGTTGGTTCGGGGAGGTAACTGTTAAAGTGCAAGCATTTTTTGTAACTGAATTCCAAAAAATCCATCTGTGCATTTTTAGTTATATCAATTAAAACAGGTCCAGGACGTCCTGATTTGGCAATAAAAAAGGCCCGTGCCATAACTTGCGGAATTTCTCTGGCTTCAGTTATTTTGTAGTTCCATTTAGTGATTGGCATGGATATGTCAATAATGTCAGTTTCTTGAAAAGCATCAGTTCCCAATAAATCCTTATGAACTTGTCCAGTAATACAAACCAATGGTGTTGAATCAATCTGTGCATCGGCGATACCTGTGATTAAATTGGTTGCACCTGGCCCTGAGGTGGCAATGCAAACACCAACTCGCCCGCTGGCACGCGCATAACCTTGAGCGGATAAAATAGCACCTTGTTCATGGCGAACCAACACGTGTTTAATTTCTTTTTGAAATTGATGCAATACATCATAGGTTGGCATAATCGCACCGCCTGGATAACCAAACATAATTTCCACATTTTCAGCCATAAGACTTCTGATTAATGCTTCAGAACCGAGCATTTTTATAGCTTCGTCGTTTGGTTGTTCATCGTGTATTTGCTGCCAATTTTTGTTAATTATTGACTTTATTGAGTTGCTTTCTGCTTTAAACATCGGTTAAACACCCCTTTGATGCGGAAGTTACGTTGCGTGAATATTTGCGTAAAACACCACGTTTGTATTTAATTTCTGGTGCTTGCCAGTTTTGTTTTCTTGCTTTTAATTCATCATCGTTCACGTGTAAAGTTAGTTCATTTGTGGTGGCATCAATGGTAATTTTATCACCATTTTCAACCAGTGCGATGGTTCCGCCAACTTGTGCCTCTGGTGTAATGTGCCCAACCACAAAGCCGTGGGTTCCACCTGAAAAACGACCATCGGTTATCAATGCCACATCGTTACCAAGTCCTGCACCGATAATGGCTGCCGTTGGTTTGAGCATTTCTGGCATACCTGGTCCGCCTTTTGGTCCTTCGTAGCGAATCACCACAACATCGCCTTTTTCAACTTTACCGTCAGCTATGCCTTGGTTGACCGCAATCTCTGAATCAAATACTTTGGCTTTACCCGTAAAATTAAGCCCCTCTTTACCTGTGATTTTGGCAACCGAACCTTCGCTGGCTAAATTTCCAAACAAGATACGAATATGACCCGTTTCTTTAATGGGTTTTTCCAATGGCATGATGACATCTTGGATGGGTGATAAGGATTTAACTTGTGATAAATTTTCTGCGATGGTTTTGCCT
>JALSIL010000367.1 GCA_026990095.1 Lysobacterales bacterium | reverse complement strand
TAGTGCGTGGATAAATTCACCACATTCATCATTTCGAGCTGCCAAGCTATTCCATGTTTCAGGAGGCAACTCAATAGTTAAAGACCAGCTATTGTCTTGGTTAAATTGTTCTTCGCGAATACCGTCGTAGTGGTAAAACAAAGCACGAAGTTTTCCTAAGTGTGCTGGCAAAACAATATTTTTTGTAATATGGGTACGATTGAAGCGTTCTTCAATGCCTTTGATGAGGTTTTCTATGCCTTCACCCGTAACCGCAGAAAGCCAACATTGTGACATAAGAGACTTTTCATCGCACTTTGTTTTTGCCGAAACGTGTGCTAAATCAATTTTATTATAAACTTCAATTCTGGGTATTTTATCAGCTTTAATTTGTTTTAGTACAGAATTGACTTCATTAATGTGTTCGTCTTGTTCAGGATTATTGCAATCGATGACATGAATAAGCAAATCAGCCTCAATGGCCTCTTTTAACGTTGCTTGGAATGCTGCCACCAAATCGTGCGGTAAATCTCGAACAAATCCTACCGTATCACTTGCCACCACTTCATTGCCTGCAATATTGGGAAGTTTTCTAACCGTTGGGTCCAATGTGGCAAAGAGTTGGTCGGCTGCGTAAACCTTAGCGTCGGTTAGGCGATTAAACAAGGTAGACTTTCCTGCATTGGTATAACCAACGAAAGCGATCATCTTGGTGCCATTTTGTTTGCGAGAATTTCGACCTTGTTCACGCTGTTTTATGACCTTATCAAGGCGTTTATTGAGTTTTTTTACGCGAATTGCCACCAACCTTCTATCGGTTTCGAGTTGTGTTTCACCTGGTCCTCGCATACCGATACCGCCTTTTTGCCGCTCCAAGTGAGTCCAACCACGAACCAATCGAGTCGACAAATATTTAAGTTGTGCCAATTCAACTTGCAGCATGCCTTCATACGAACGGGCACGTTGGGAAAATATGTCTAAAATCAGAGACGTTCTATCCAGCACTTGTGCTTGGCAGAGTTTCTCAAAGTTTCTTTGTTGAACGGGTGATAAGACAACATCCACTAAAACCAAGTCTGCTTCTAATTGCTCCACTTTTTGGGCAATCATATCCGCATTGCCAGAACCAATATAAAACTTAGGTTCGGGAAATTTTCGTGCCGTTGTGATGACTTCGAGTATGTTTGCACCAGCCGATAAAGCGAGTTCAGAAAATTCGGAGATTTTTTCTTTATGCCCACTACCACTGATAGGGCAAACAAGGATGGCTTGGTTTCCTTTTTTACTGCGTTCTTGATCTAGCAAATGTAGTTTTGTTTATGTAAAGCCATATTATAAAACATGGCTTTAGCATTACAACTTTAATTTTAGATTAATCGTTCTTTTCAAACTCTTGAGTATTGACATGCTTCGAGGGAACAATTGTTGATACTGCGTGCTTATAAACCATTTGATTGATGTTGTTGTTTAAAACGATGACAAACTGATCAAATGATTCTATTGTGCCTTGTAATTTTATGCCGTTGATTAAAAATATTGAAACGGGAATTCTGTCCTTTCTAAGAGCATTTAAAAACGGGTCTTGAAGAGAAGTGCCTTTTGCCATTAGCTTTTTTACCATGTATTATTATTATAGAAGACGAATAATACCACAAAAAACCAAGAAAAATTCAGCTTTAGGGCTAATGTAACATTTCTTTACCTTCTGCCGCCAAAAAGACTTTTCCAAATAGCATTAACAATTTTAGTTCCAAATTTTCTTGCTACCGTCTTACCAGCAGCTTCCCAAACGGTTTGTTTTCTTCTGCCTGATGTTCTTTTTTTGTTGACTTTTTCTATTTCCAGCGCACGTTCGGCTTGCTCTTTTTGTTTGTTAATTTGTTCTTGTCTGGCTTGTAATTTTTCGGCAGCTGATTCCTTATCCAAATCTTTATCGTATTTACTGCCAATAGGTGAACGTGACATCACCTTTTTGCGCTCGCTATCAGTAGCTGGGCCCATGCGGCAACGCGGAGGAGCGATTTTAACTTTGTCTACAATACTTGGAGCACCCTCTTCATTGAGTGTCGAAACTAAAGCTTCGCCAACACCTAATTGGGTAATAACATCTTCGGTTTTAAACTTAGGATTGGGTCGAAAACTTTCTGCTGCGGCTTTGATGATTTTTTTATCTTTGGGTGTATAAGAACGC
>JALSIL010000366.1 GCA_026990095.1 Lysobacterales bacterium | reverse complement strand
GGCGTGGGTGGAATTACCAATGCCGATGCACAATTAGCCGTTTCTGCTAAAGCCATTATTATTGGCTTTAATGTTAGAGCGGATAAAGCCGCACGAGAAGTGATAAAACAACACAACCTAGAGTTGCATTACTTCAGCATCATTTACGAAGCCATTGACAATATAAAAGCCGCCATTACTGGTTTCTTAGGAACAGAAACCAAAGAAGTTATTATCGGAACAGCCGAAGTTAAAGATGTCTTTAGGTCATCTAAATTTGGTTCTATTGCAGGTTGCATCATCTTGGAAGGAAGCGTTAAACGCGATAACCCAATACGTGTATTACGTGATAATGTGGTAATCTTTGAAGGTGAACTCGAATCCTTACGTCGCCATAAGGACGATGTAAAAGAAGTAAAATCAGGCACCGAATGTGGTATTGGTGTTAAAGGCTATCATGATATTGTCACTGGTGATGAAATCGAATGTTATGAGCGTGTTGAAGTCAAAAAGACACTTGATTAATAGGTAATAAATAATGGCTTTTAGAGAATTTACTCGTTCAGATAGAATGTCCGCACAAATACTGCGCATAGTCGCAGTGGTTGTGCGCGAGCAATTTGAGTACGAAAAAGAACTCAAACACGTGGCAATATCTGATGTCGATGTGACTAAAGACTTATCGGTTGCTAAAGTGTATTTCAACACACTTTTCCCAGAACAACAAAAAGAGGCACTGGCAACACTCAAAGAAAATGCACCATTTATACGCTCTGTACTAGCTAGTAAGATTCGTGCAAGAAAAGTACCCGAGTTACGATTTATCTACGATGAGTCCCTAGAGCGTGGTGCCAACTTAGAGTCACTTATTAGCAAAGCACGCGAAACCGATCCAGGTTTTGAAGAAGAATAAAACAACTCAGGTAAAACTACAGTGAGTAAACCACGCAGTCAATGGCAAGATGTTCATGGCATTTTTTTACTCAACAAACCCAAAGGCATCACCTCAAATCTTGCCTTACAAAAAGTTCGCCGACTATTTAATGCCAAAAAAGCCGGTCATACAGGATCACTAGATCCAATGGCAACTGGCTTACTGCCCTGTTGTTTTGGTGATGCGACTAAAGTCGCAGGACTAATGCTCAATGCCGACAAAGTCTATATTGCCGAATGTATAATCGGCAGTCAAACGGATACTGGCGATGCCACTGGAACAATTACCAAAACATCAGATAAAACAAAGCTCACTGACGAAGAAATTCAAACCGCTTGTGATGCCTTAACTGGTGACATCAAACAAATACCACCCATGTACTCTGCTTTGCATCATGAAGGCAGACGTTTATATGATTTGGCGCGTGAAGGCAAAGAAGTTGTCAGAAAAGCACGAGACATCACCATCCACTCTTTTAAACTGTTAAATAATGATAAGGCAAACATACAAACCCTGCGTTTTGAAATCAAAGTCTCCAAAGGCACCTATATTCGCACCTTATTAGAAGATTTTGCCAAAACTTGCGGAACCTACGCACACATGACAAGTTTGCACCGCACGCAACTAGGTATTCTAACAGGCGACAACATGATTTCACTGAATGACCTAACCCTACAAACCAATCCATTTGCCTGCTTACAACCCATGGACATAGCCTTAATTGAATACCCGAGTTACACACTCAATCAAGAGCAACTGCAAACACTTATCCATGGTTTGCGCTTCAAAACGGAACTTGAGCCAAAAGTCTATCGACTCTATGACCATAAAAATAAATTTATTGGCCTAGGTGAATCACAACCTAACGGTCAGTTTAAGGTAAAAAAATTATTCTTGAAATCTTATCAGTCTTAAAATTATTTATACAAAATGCCATTCATTGTTTTAGGATTCCTTGTAATATTAAAATTGCTAATAATGGTATACCTGATAAAGGAATTAACGCAAAATTGTCAACTATCGGATTCTCATATTCTTGCAAACTTTTAACTTCAGAAGAGGTTGCTGTTTTCAATACAGAGCTGTATCCCACTATTAAGACAGGTAAATTGATTTTTTAGTAGAATTTCTTCGGCTGAATTCGAGTCATAAGTGCAACTCCTTTGATTTATTCATGTTTATTCCAGTTAATTTCTCAAAAATCTCATAAGGTGTTTTATATCCCAAACATTTTCTAGGTCTGCTGTTCAATTTATGGACA
>JALSIL010000365.1 GCA_026990095.1 Lysobacterales bacterium | reverse complement strand
TGGCAAGTTTTCTCTATTTTTTCTTTCGCCATATAGTTATGCAAAGGTCTCAAGTAAAATCCTGCGGCTAATTTTAGAGCAACTTATCAATTTGAGCTATGTGTTCTTTTATTTTATCTTTTGATAAAAAACTACCCGTAAATGAATTTTTCACTAACTGCACAATATCTTTTTCAGACAAATCCAAAGCTGTTGCCACTGCAATAAAATTATCATTTACATAACCACCAAAATAAGCAGGGTCATCCGAATTTATCATCGCATTTAAACCTTTATCAAGCATAATTTTAATTGGATGATGTGTTAAATCGTCAACCACACACAATTTTAGGTTCGATAATGGGCAAACCGTTAAAGTGAGGGATTTTTGTTTTATGTATTCAACCAAATTATCGTCTTCTAAACATCGATTGCCATGATCAATTCTATCAATGCCAAGCACGTCAATGGCACTCCACACATACTCAGGGGGTCCTTCTTCACCCGCATGAGCGACTTTTAACAAGCCCAACTCTTCGGCTCTTTTATACAATTTTGTAAACTTTTTCGGTGGGTGTCCCATTTCTGAAGAGTCCAAACCAATGGCTTTAATTTTATCAAGGTGTGGAACCGCTTGTTCTAAGGTTTCAAGGCACTCTTGCTCACTCAAGTGACGCAGTAAACTAAAGATTAAAAAAGAGGAAATACCAAGCTGAGTTTGAGCATCAACTAACGCTTGATGAATACCATTTATCACTGTATCAATTGAAATACCCCGCTCTGTATGTGATTGTGGATCAAACATAATTTCGGTATGCACCACGTTGTCAGCCTGTGCCTTGAGTAAATATGCCCAAGTCAAGTCATAATAATCTTGCTGCGTTTGCAAAACATTAACCCCTTGATAGTAAATATCCAAAAACTCTTGCAAGTTATTAAACTCATAAGTTGCTTGTAATGATTCAACACTGTCGTGCGGTAAGTTAATATTATTGCGTTTGGCAATTGCAAACATAAGCTCAGGTTCAAAACTGCCTTCAATATGTAAATGTAACTCAGCTTTTGGTAATTTTCTTATTAATTGTTCTATTTTATTCATAGTGTTTTTTAGTTATGTTTCTTGACATAATAACGCGAAGCATCTTTTTATACAATGGCAATTCTATCCATTTGTAGATAAGAAGACTGATTATAACAATCATAATCGTGTAGACGATAAAACCCAATAAGGCGATATTATGAGTGACTAGTGCAGTGCGTATGCCTGATGTATAAAACATATTCACAAAAACAATATGAACCAAATACAGTGAATAGGAGGCGTCGCCTAGTTTTTTTAAAAAGCCTCTAATGATTAATTTTTTGTTCACTTCCAATGCCAGCAGAATCCACATCACACTGAAGCCAAAAACACCAAAAGTCACAATACGTGTCCAATTATTTTCTATTGTCATGGTCACGCCACAATATAATGAGATGAGTCCAATAACAACGAAAACAGCAATATATCGGAGTTTTAAATAATAGTGATTTAATGAAAATAAGAAATATCCAGCAAAAAAGTCCAATAAAAAATGAGAGAGTAAAAAATTGAGCCAACTGGTATCTAAAGATGAAATTAAAAATAATTTAATAATGACAATAATTGAGACTATTGCAAAAGTAATTAATATAGGTACATTAAGTGCCAGTAAAATACCAATAAGTAGATAAAAATACAGTTCATAGCTTAAGGTCCACGATACACCAACTAGCAATTCTTTTGGTTCAACTGAACTTAAAAACAGAGAGTGAAACAAATCAATATTTCTAACAAAATCTGGGTTGTAAATTGAATAGTACAACAACGCAAAGGCAAAAATAGGTAAATAACCTGAGTATATTCTTAAAAATCTTTTGCTAATAAATATTTTACCCGATGAAATAGTTTGTGGTAAATTCTGGGTAGTTTTTGCCATGACAAAACCACTGATTACAAAAAACACATCAACGCCCGCATAACCGTATTGAGCAATGGATTCAAATATTACATTGGATAAACCCATCGCCCGAAAATGTGGAAGCAAGTGAAAGATAACAACCAAAAAAGCCGCTATTCCTCGCAGAGCCTGAATATTATTGTACATTTTCCTGAACTTATTTAAGCTTCAATTGATAACACACCCGCTTGATTTTACTTTTAACAAAATCTGGTGAAATGCTTTT
>JALSIL010000364.1 GCA_026990095.1 Lysobacterales bacterium | reverse complement strand
AACCAAGACATGAGGTCATCGGTGTATCGCATGGTTTGCTGTTGATCGGTATTGATGGCATTTTGGTAGGCATTTAAAGTTTCTTCTGCACCAATGTCTTGGGATTTATGGGTTATTTCTTTTATTATATCAAATAGTCGAGCCACATCTCGAACTGCCAAGTTTAAGCCTTGTGCAGAGACAGGACTCATGCCATGGGCGGCATTGCCAATCAAGATGACTCTATTTTTAACTTGTTGTGGAACGGTGACTAAATATAAAGGATAACTGGAGCGTTTTCCTGCTTTGATAAACTTGCCTAATCGGTAACCAAATTGTTGTTGAGCTTTATGAAGAAAGTCTTCATCGGATAAATCCAAAACCGCTTCGGCTTGGGTATTTTCCATCGACCAAACAAAGCCACATCGGTTTTTCATAAAGGGTAATAGTGCAGTTGGTCCTTTGTCAGTTAATCGCTCAAAAGCACAGTTGTTGTGTTTGTATTCTGGTGTAATATTGCAAATAATAGCAGTTTGCTGGTAGGATTTTATTCGTGTTTCTAATTCGAGTTTTTTACGAATACCTGATTGGATACCATCGGCTGCAAGCATCAATTTAGCAGAAATTGTGTGGGTACTTTCTCCTGCCTTGTAATTAATCTCAACAGTATCTTTTTTGTGTTGCATCTGTTTAAAAGAGGCTGGTGCAATGATGTTGATAAAATCACTTTCTTCACAAGCCTGTATTAGTGCAAAACCCAATATTTTTGCTTCAACAATATAGGCCAAAGCATCGACATTTAATTCGTCTTTATCAAAATTAACCGAGCCAAAATGCCCTTTGTTGCTCACATGCACTTTATTTATTGGTGTTATGTTTTGTTCAATTCTTTGCCAAATCCCTAAGTTTTTCCAAAAATACACCGATGCTTGATTAACGACTAAGGTTCGATCATCATAGCTAGGATGTGAGTCACTCTGTGCTACTTGGCTTTCAAGTAAGACAATGGATAAATTAAGTTGCGACAGGCTTAAAGCCGCCGCCATTCCAACCATGCCACCACCAACGATAATGACGTCATAATCAGGCTTGTTGTTTGGCTTTGTCACTTCTATTCACTTCGAGTTGTTGAAGGTAATTAGCATCAATTTCGGTTACATACTCGTTAGAGAAACACGAAGTATCAAATGTTGATACATAATCTTCTCCTCGAGAACAAGCTGTAATTAAATCATCTAAGGATTGGTATATTAATTTATCAGCTCCTAATATTTTACAGATTTCATCTTCGGTGCGATTAAAGGCAACCAACTCTTTAGCTGCGGGCATATCTATTCCGTATACATTGGGGTAACGAACAGGAGGAGCAGCTGAGGCAAAGTAAACCTTTTTGGCTCCTGCTTCACGTGCCATTTGGATAATTTGTGTTGAAGTAGTTCCCCGTACAATGGAATCATCAACAAGTAAGACTGTTTTATTTCTAAACTCTAAATCTATTGCATTTAGCTTACGTCTAACCGATTTAACGCGCTCTTCTTGACCAGGCATAATAAAGGTTCGACCAATATAGCGATTTTTCACAAAACCTTCTCTAAACTTTACACCCAACCGATACGCTAAGGGAATAGCACTGGTACGAGAGGTATCAGGAATCGGAATAACCACATCAATACCATGATTAGGGTTTTCTTGTAAAATTTTATCTGCTAACATTTCGCCCATTCTTAATCGTGCTTTATGTACAGAAATCCTATCAATAATGGAGTCCTCACGAGAAAAATAAACAAACTCGAAAATACAAGGTGTATGCTTCTTAACCTCAGAACACTGCTGTCTATATAACTTACCATCAATACCAATTAATACCGCTTCGCCTGGATCCACATCATTGACCAATTTATAGCCATGTAAATCTAAAGCCACACTTTCAGATGCCAACATATATTCATTTTGGTTATTAACAATGCGTTTACCCAATACCAATGGTCTTATTCCATTTGGATCACGAAACCCGATAATTCCATGACCAGGAATCATTGCAACCACGGCAAATCCGCCAATACAGCGTTTATTTAATGCCGTAATAGCATCAAATACATGTTTCGCCTTGAGTTTTGGCTCGCTATTTTTTTGCAGTTCATGTGCCAGTACATTGAGTAGAACTTCTGAATCTGAGCCTGTGTTTATGTGTCTACGGTCTTGTTCAAATAGT
>JALSIL010000363.1 GCA_026990095.1 Lysobacterales bacterium | reverse complement strand
TTAAAAAATGCACATTCTACCTGAGCAAAATCTAAAGATAATTAACTTATATCAAGAATTGGCTGTTAACCTTACAAAATTGTGCAAACGACTGTGATAACAATTCCACATCAACATCAGGAGCAAGTGCTACCCGGACGATGTAATCCTTGTCTTCTTCTTTGGTTGTGCCTTGTGTTGATGTTGCTGGAATAGTCCAATAGCTTCCCTTTAACTGACCATAACTGACGCAATTTTTACACATTTTAGGGTGCACTTTAATCATAAACTCAATCAATTTAATATTTAACAGCCTTTGTTTTTCGCTTCTTTCTTGTTGTGTCTGAGCATTTGTCGGTAAATCTAAAGAAAAAACCGACGGCATAAAACCGCGTTTTGCCATTGTCTTAGACACATAATAAATTTTTGCCTTAGGCAATTGGTTTTGTATGTTGCTCACCAATTCACGCGTTTTTTGATAAGCTTGAACAATTCTTGTCGGCATGGAAGGCATATTTTCTGCCAAAGTACGCAATTGGTGAGTATTGGCTTGATTATCTGATAATTCCAAATGACTTGATATTAATGGCAGAAGATCTTTAGCTGCGTTATTTGCGGCACAATAACCACCGATGCAACGACCACCACTGGGAAATTTTGAGCCACTGGCAAATGAAATGGTTTGCACATCTTTGAGTTCACTTGCTTGATGTAATAATTGTACATTCGGGCAAAATGTTTGATCGACCATAAAAAATGGCTCGATTGCCAGTTTATTGCCTTGAGTTAATCTTTTTCTGGTCAACACTTCGGCCAATTTATTCATGTCTGGTACTTCGACTCTGGGATTAGTCGGAATTTCTGCCAAAATCAAAGCCACACCATCGGTATTTGCAACTGATTCAAGAGCCTCATCAAGGCTAGAAACCAAATTTTGACCACCATCAACATGCATATCAACAATTTCGACATTATCCATCAAATCAGCAATTCGACGAGATTGGTCATTGGTGCCACCGTAACAATTGGGTGGTAATATGATTTTAATCGCCTTATCTGGGTGTTGAGTCATGGCATTTTCAACCAAGCCCATCAACATGGCGTATTGAATAGAAAGACCACTTGACGCGATTAATGGTTGTAATTCACTGCCAGTATTTTCTTTAATGCAATCAAAAATTATTTGTTTGTCCTCTTCTGTATTTGAGGTTGTAACTTGTGTATCGGCATGAACAATTTCTTTGAGCAAATTCAATGCATTTGGTGGCGTCATGGCTATGGTTTCACGCCTTCTGACGTGTTGTATGGCACTAATTGACTGTATTTCGTTTTGATGAATTAACATAACACTGCCCAATGAAGGGTGAATGTTAAGCGTTATGTCTGCAAAACCTGATGATTCTAACGGTTTGTCAAAATCCTTTTGGGTAACAAAAACAACAGTGCCTTCAAGTTGGGGAATGTCCTTAGGGTTCGTTATTTTTTGCAATGTATAATGGTAACCATAGATGTCTTGTAATCGTGGCTCATCAATAAGGGGAGGGTTGTTTCCATCGTAATAAATGGTGGTTGCTTTATTATTTAACTTGTTTTGACGCAGAATGGACAACAATGGCATGGTGCGGGAGGAAAAAGAAATGATTTGTTCATTTGAAATATTATTTATTTCTGCCAAAACCCACTCCAAAAGGCTAGACAACTGATGCCCTAAACGGATGTAATCGTAAGCCGTTGGTAATTGTTCTAAATCATTGGTTGAATAATTTCTATTGGTTAGCAACTTTTGCAATTCATCCAAAAACTCAGATTTTGCTTTCGATTCGTTGTAAATATCCAAACGATGGGTGGTTAAATCCACCCAACTTTGTGGTAGTTTGTTCAATAGTTTTTTAATAGAGTCGAGAAAAATGTGCATCAAGGTAATTGCTTTTAAAAAATATATTGTAACTGTTTTTAGTTTGGCTTTAAAGAGACCTTTGCATAATTATAGTGACGAGTAAAAAATGATTAAATTCACCAGCTTTTCGCTAAAAATCTCGCCAATAACTGGTTATTACCTTCAATTTTTAACTCAATCTGGCAAATTTTCTCTATTTTTTCTTTTGCCATATAGTTATTCAAAGGTCTCTTAAATAAACAATGATAGTTGCAATACAAAATAGTTTCCTTTAACTCATTGTTTTTTATTACTCATTGCCGTAGGGTGGGCTTGC
>JALSIL010000362.1 GCA_026990095.1 Lysobacterales bacterium | reverse complement strand
TCATATCAGTCCCACCCAAAAGGTAATTTTCTCCTGATTTTCCTTGATAATAGGCCTGAATAATGCCTGCAGCCACATCCCTAACATCAACAAATGAACCTGCACCATTGGGAATGCTGGGTAATTTTTGTTCTGCAATCATTTTAATCAAACGCGCCCAATTGTGTTTATCCCCTGGTCCAATTATGTGTGTGGGATTAATAATGACACAATCCAGTTCTTTATTATTAAGCACCAGTTTTTCAGATAATGTTTTGGTTTTGACGTAATTAATCCAACTGTTTTCACCTGCTTTGGGCATGTCTTCTGTGATGTTTTTGAGTTGTGTGTGAATGCCAAAAACGACCACTGATGAGATATGGATGAAGCGTTTGACGGTAAGGCGAGTTGCCAAATCCAACATGTTTTGAGTGCCATTGATATTGGTGGTTGTTTGCCTATCATTGTTTTTAAACCACGTATTGGTACTGGCAGCGGTGTGAAACAGGGCATCAAGTGCTGCAGGCAAGTGTTTTTCAATGGCTTTTGGGGCAAGAATATCGCCTTCTATGGTGACTAAGTTAGCGTGTGTAATTGGCATTTTATTTTTGTTTCTGCATAAAGCAAAAACGCGCCAGTGTTTGTTTAATAATTGTTGACAAAGGTGCAGCCCTAAAAACCCCGTGGCTCCGGTAACAAATGCAGTTAATTGTTTTGTTTGTGGCATTTTATTTAAAAACTCTTTACTTAAAGGGTCTATTATAATTGAATACACGAATGAAAGGGCATACGAATCAATACCATTTAAAACAAACCATCAAATTATCAATTCCGCTGGTAATCAGCCAATTGACCAGCATGATGATTGGCGTTGTGGACGTGATTATGTCTGGGCGTTTGGGAACGATTCCTCTGGCAGCTGTTTCCATTGGTGGCGCGATTTGGGCTATCGGTGTAATGGTGGTTTTGGGTGTGTTAATGGCAACACCGCCTTTGATTTCAGAATTAGATGGAGCCAATAGGCGTGATAAAATTGGGCCTCTGGTTAGGCAGCTTATGTGGTTGGCATTAATGATAGGTTTTGTTTTTTTCTTTACTATTCGAAACCTGACTCCGCTTTTTAAATTGTTTGGAACGCGCCAAGAGGTGATTCCCTATGCTATTGAATACTTACAGGCCATATCGTGGGGCATATTGAGTTTTCCATTCTTCTTAGTGTTTCGTTACGTTGCTGATGGCTTGTCGCACACGCGCATGACCATGTACATCAGTTTTTTGGCTCTTGCCTTAAATATCCCATTGAACTATGTGTTGATGTTTGGTCACTTTGGTTTTCCTGCCATGGGAGTTAAGGGTTGTGGTTATGCTTCTGCCATTGTGTTGTTTATTCAAGCACTCACTTTTGGATTGGTCATGGCAAAACACCGCTGGTTTAAAGATTTGCGTATTTTTTCACACATTGAAAAGATAAACACAAAAGTCATAACCAAAGTGTTGATGTTAGGGTTGCCAATTGGCATGGCTTTGCTTTCCGAAGGGGGCTTTTTTTCTCTTGTGACGATGTTGGCTTCTCGCTTATCGCCAGAGGTTATTGCCGCCCATCAAATTTCTTTAAATGTGGCATCGGTTCTTTTTATGGTGCCTTTGGGAATCTCAATGGCGATAACCGTGCGGGTTGGTAATGCGTTGGGGCGCGGTTCAAAAACAGATACTCGGCGAGCAGGAATGGTAGGGATTGCTTTGATTTTTGTGGTGCAACTGTTTTTAGCTAGCTTTATGTTTTTATTTCCTGAGGTGGTTATTGGCTTGTATACAAAAGATACTGAGGTGATAAAAATTGCCTTAGTGCTAATATTGTATGCAGCCATTTTTCAATTATCCGATGGCATTCAAGTGGCAGCAGCTGGAGCACTGCGTGGCATTAAAGATACCAAGTTCTTAATGTATGGAACGCTTATTGCCTTTTGGATTTTTGGCTTTGCTGCTTCTTGGTGGTTTTGTTTTGAAAAAGGCATGGGAGCAGCTGGATTATGGATTGGGTTGATTATAGGTTTATCCGTTGCAGCGGTTTTAAATTTTATACGTTTTCATTTGAAAACACAGAGCACTTAGCTAACTTCTTACTTAAAACACATGAGAATAATTAGCTAAGTTGTTGATTGCAATTTAAATTGAATGCGTAACATTTTTTTACAAAAAAAAGCATTTTTTGCT
>JALSIL010000361.1 GCA_026990095.1 Lysobacterales bacterium | reverse complement strand
CTCCGCTCATGCGTTTTGCTAATTCATCGACTTGATAGGCTAATCGCTGTTCTTTGTATTCATCTGGGGTAGCCTGCCCTGTTAGGTATTCGGCCGCTATCAAAATAAGACCTGCTTTTTGGCTATAATCTGCATTGGGTGATTGTGCTTGAGCAAAACGTTGACTTAATTGTTTTGCCAATTTTTTATCATCCAATTGCTCAAGCTTATCCCACTTTTCTTGAGCTTTGTCTAAATCGAGTGTGCCAAGTTCTAAGTTTTGACAAATAGATGCGTATTTTTGTGCGTTTGTTAAGGCGTCAATAATTTCGTTATTGGCTAATGAAGCGACCTTTCTTTCCGATGCTTCTATTAAGTTCGTTGCCTTTGTTTGCAATGATTTATTGCGGACATCTAAGACGTTGTAATCGTCTTTAAATCGCTCAATCAAACTGTGGATTCCCTGTGCTGTTTTTTCTGATTTAATGGCTTTTTCACAAATTTTGATTAAATCGGCTGCGGTATTCATTAATTCTTTATTTTCTTGGTTTTGGGCATCGCGTTGTTGCTTGATGCGATTAAACACAGCATCATTGGCCTTTCGAAAAGTTTTCCACAGTTTTCGTTCTTGGTTTTGTGCCACTATTCCCGCGTGTTTCCAGTCATTTTGCAATTTTTTAGCGGCTTCTATGGCTTCATCTAAGTCTTCCACATCGACGAGGGCTTGGGCTTGTTCGATTAACTTTTCCTTTCGGCGAACTGCCACTTTGTACGATTCTTGCAAGTGGGTATCAATCCGAGCTGTTCCTGAACGTATTTGTGCGGCAATTTTACCACGCGCTTTGGGAGGAATGGCATCCAAGTTGCGCAACTGTTTTATTGCTTCACGTACCATACGTGCTAAATCCCGATCTTCAGTTTCTTGTAAATCCACTTCATGTAATGCTTGCACTTTGGCTTGAACTTGTTCGAGCTCTTTGCCCCATATTTCCGAACGGGCTTCAAAGAACTTTTGCGCAGGTTCAAACAGGGCTTGTTGCACTTCTCGAAACTGCGTATAAAGCTCTTGATTACGAACTGGATAACGATCGCCTTCTAACTTTTCGTGGTCTTCCATGTCCTTCCACTGTTTGTTGGCTTCCTTCATTTTTTTCAATAAAGCATCAGGATGAATACCCTTGCCAACCAAATCTTTGAGTTCTTCAATAATGCGAGTGCGGATTTTATCATTACTCCATGTTTGCCATTTTCGCAATTCTTTGAGCTCATTCCATAGACTATCAAAGGCAAATTTATTGTCTTTAATTAAGGGGTGAAACCCTGCAATCTTTTTATTTGTTGCAATTTTATTAATGGCAATTTTTGCGTTAGCTAATTGCCCATCTTTAATAAGTTTTTGGGCTTCATTAATTCCTTGTACTGCATTTTTTGCGGCTTCGTCACGCAAAGCTGCCGAATTTTCAATGCGTTCTGCCAATTTTAGCATGGCATTATCAAAGCGATTTTTCAAGGTGGCAAAAGCGGCATTGTTTTTCGCTCTTTTTGCTTGCTCATCCCACATTTGACGGAATTCTTTTATTTGGCTTGGTTGGTTGTATTTGTGTTTTAATGCGGCATCGAGTTTATCTGCCACTTGCATTAGTTTTTCTGGCAATTCTTGTTCTTTGGTTTTGCTGTCTCGCAACGCTTTAAGCTCTGCTAGCGCATTTTCAAAGTTGTCTTTTTGTTTAACATCTGCATGGCTTAAGTCAAAACCAGAATATTTACTGATTTGGGTTTGAATGTGCTCCCAAGTAGAATTGTGAGCGTTTTCTATGGACTTTTTTAGCTCTTCAATCTTACTGTTTATGCGTTGTTGTCTTTGCTGATTTAAAAACTCATCGCGCTGTTTGGGATCAAAGGTAAGACTGGCTGTCCGGTACGCTCCTTCAAAACGTTGTTTAAAATCATCCATTTTACTTTTTGAATTTAGTTCGTCCCACTTGGCTTTAATGCCATCAACATCGGCTTTGCTGAATGTGCTTGGGTTGTGGATAAGCTTTTCCATTGCTTCGCATAAGTCCAATGCTTTTTTTGCATTGATTTTTTTAATATCTCCGTCATTTTCCAATTTGGCTTGGATAACCTTAATGATGGCTTTATCCTTATTTTTAACCAATTTCAACACGCGCTTAAGCGTTGCTGGCTTGTCAATTTTTGCTACAATAATTTGGCGT